>NZ_FBYC01000002.1 GCF_001517585.1 Roseibaca calidilacus
GCAGCCTTTGCCGAGACCACGCCGCGCCCCGGTCCCCATGACAACCGCGTCCGGATCGCCACCTGGACCGAGGGGCAGGTCTACCGCGTCGTCACCACCCTGACCCGGGTGACCACCGTCGAGTTCGGCGAGGGCGAGACGATCCGTTCGATCATCGCGGGCGACACGGTTGGCTTCCAGTTCGACGGCGTGCCAGGCGGGCGTGCCTTCGCAATCAAACCCGCGGCCTCCGGTGTCGCCACCAACATCACCGTCTACACGAACCGCCGCTCTTACTATTTCCACGTGGTCGAGGCGCGCGAGACCCCGCATTACGTCGTGCAGTTCCGCTATCCCGAGAGCCGCGTTCAACCGGCCCGGGCCGTCGCGGCTGATGCGCCGAACGCGAACTATGCCGTCAGCGCCCGGGAGGAGTTCACACCGACCGCCATCTGGGATGATGGCACCTTCACCTACTTCCGCTTCGCGCGGAACGCGCCCGTCCCGGCGATCTTCCGCTATGCCAATGGCGGCGAGCGGGCGGTGAATAGCACCGCGATCGAGGACGGCGTCATCCGCGTCTCGGGCGTGAACCGGCAATGGGTGCTGCGCCTCGGCGAAGACGAGGTCTGTGTTCAGGATATGGGTGGACCCACATCATGAGCCAGGACACCGAAGACCTTGCCGCGCGCCTTGCAGCCCTTGAGGCGACGGGCGACAAGAAGCGGGCGGTCACACGTCCATCTCCGCTAACGGCGGTTCTTGGCGTGGCCGGGATTGTGGCCGTGGGGGGGCTTGCCTGGGCGGCCTTGCAGCCGTCGCCCGAGGCGCCCCTTCCGACCGCAGCTCCCGAAGAATTCCAGACCGCGGGGTCGGGCTTCGGCGACCTCGCACCCATGCCCGTGGTCGAGTCTGCACCGCCGCCGGCCGAGACCGGCCCCTCCGCGTCGGAACTGGCGCTGATGGAAAGCCTCGCGACGCTGCGCGCGGAACTCGAAGACCTGCGCGCGCGGCCCGTCGAGGCATCTGACAGCGGCGCGGAGCAGGCCATCGCCGATCTCACGGCACAGATCGCGGCACTGCAGACCGCCTCGACCGAGGCGCAGCGCGCGCTTGAGCGGCAGTTGACCGAACGCGACCGCGAGCTTGACCAGCTGCGCATGGACCTCGAAGTCGCGCGGCTGACGCCCCCTGCACCCACCGACCTCGGTCCGAACGAAGAGGAGCTGCGGCTTGCCGAACTCGAGCGCCGCCGCATCGCGGAGGCCGAGGCGCGGGCCGAACGCATCGCATCGCCCATGATCGCGTTTTCCGGGATGGGGGCGGGGAGCGACCGGGAGAACAGCATAGAGGCCGCGCGCCTTAATGAGGACGAAGCCTTCGTCCGCGCAGGCGCACGGCCCGCCCCGGTGACGCGGGCCGAAGTGATCGTGAACCCCGGCAACAACGTCGTGCAAGGCACGATGATCCAGGCCGTGACCGAGACGGCGCTCGACAGCACGCTGCCCGGCGCGATCCGGGCCATCGTCTCCGAGGACGTCCATTCCTTCGACGGTACCCGCGTCCTGATCCCGCGCGGTGCACGTCTTGTGGGGCGCTATCGCTCCGATGTGGCGCTCGCGCAATCCCGGGTCATGGTGGCCTGGGACCGTATCATCCTGCCCGACAACCAGACAGTCGAGATCAGCGCCTTTGGTGGCGACGAGCTCGGCCGCACCGGCACAACAGGATTTGTCGATACGCGCTTCGCGCAGCGCTTCGGTTCGGCCGCGCTGATCTCGCTGATCGGGGCGTTGCCCGCGGCGGCCGCCGGACAGATCGAGGATGAGGCAGCGGCCGACATCGCGAGCGACGTCGGCACGGACCTGCGCGACAGCACCCAGAGCGTCATGCAGGACTATCTGGCGATCCGGCCCGTGATCCATGTCGATCAGGGCACGCGGATCACGGTCATGGTCGACCGCGACCTGGAGATCTTCTGACATGGCGGCGAGCTATCTCGAAGCCTCACTGGATCGCCTCGGCGCGCCCGTGCAACGGGACGACACGATCGAGATCTGCATCAACCCCGACGGGCAGGTCTGGGGCGAGTTCCAGGGCGATCATTTCATGCGAGGCCTCGGCAACCCGCTTACCCAGACTGAGATCAAGGATCTCGGCAACCAGATCGCCTCGGCCGCCTCGACGACGCTCAGCACCAAGAAGCCCATCGTCTCGGTCTCGATCCTCTATCGGGATCGTCCGATCCGGGCGCAGGTGATCCAGCCTCCCGCCGTTGAAGGCGGGTTTTCCATATCGCTGCGGTTCTTCTCCACCTTGCCGCTGGAGGCGATCAAGCTCGGGTTTCTTTATGGCAAGGAGCGCAGCCTTGAGGGCCTGCGCTTTGAGCGAAACGCTGCGCTGCGCGATGTCGTGGCCTCCGGCGACATTGATGCCGCCCTGCGCTTCTGCGTCGAGAACAAGCTCAACATGATCGTCTCGGGTGGTACGTCGACCGGCAAGACCGTCGCGGCGCGCAAGATCCTCTCGCTGATCCCGCCCGAAGAGCGGATCATCACCATCGAGGAGGCGGCGGAGCTGCGCCCCGAACAGCCAAACGCCGTAACCCTGATTGCCGACCGCGACACCGAGGCCCGCAGCGCCAATGTGCTTTTGGCCTCGACCCTGCGCATGCGGCCCGACCGCATCGTACTGGGGGAGGTCCGGGGGCGGGAGGCAATGACCTTTCTTGAGGCGATCAACACAGGCCACGGCGGCTCGCTCACCACGCTGCATGCCGAGACCCCACAGCTGGCCGTCCGCCGGCTCGCCATCGCAGCCCTCAAGACTGACGTACCCATGACCTATGCCGACATGGTCGACTACATTGAAGGCTCCATCGACGTGGTCATCCAGGCCGGTCGCCATGACGGCGCCCGCGGCATCACCGAGTTCTTCCTGCCGGGGCAGGCAAGACATCCAGACCAGAACACGGGTCCAGCCGGGGGCGCCGAGCGCCCCACGGTCGCGGCCAAATGAACCGAAAGGAAACCCCCATGCGCCAGACCATCCTCGCCGCAGCTGTCACCCTGCTGGCCGCACCACTCGCGGCCCAGACCTCGCCTCAGGTCACGAACGATCTCACCGTGACCATCACGCCCCAGCAGTACCGGATCTGCAACGACCGGCCCGCTCGCCCGACCTGGATGGACGAGGTCCACCCGCGCGAGGCCTATAAGGCGCTGACGCTGATGCGGCTTTACGAGCTGCGGTCATGGGAGGCGATCCAGGAAACCGGCGATTGCGGCTGTGATGTGCGCTTCCCGTCATGGGATGCAGCCTCGGCCGAGTACGAGGAACGGTTCGCGACAAGCACCCAAGCGGAGCACACTCAGGCCCAATTGGCCCTTCGGAACGAGCAGAACCAGATCGCCCGGGACGTCCAGGATATCTGCGAAACCCAAGGCAACTGGTAATGAGCATCGTCAGCTGGATGGTTGGAACCGCTGACGGTTTCCTTGCCGATGCCGCCGAGTCCCAGTTCGGGGCGGTGGCAAGCAATACCGGCACGATCGTCCTGCTGATGGTCACGCTCTCGCTGATCGGCGTCTGCATCAACATGGCCTTCCAGTTCCGCAGCATGGATGGGGCCAGCTTCTTCTGGTACCTGATCAAGCTGATGTTGATAGGGCTCTTCGCATTCAACTGGGCCAACTTCAACGCGGTCGCCAATGCCGTGATCGGCGGGCTCGACCACGTCGCCGGGGCCCTGATCTCCTCGGTTGGCGGCGGCGGGGCAGGGGCCACCTACTTCGCGGGCGAATTCGACCGGCTGATCACCGAGTTCAGCCAATACCTGAACGCGATAGGCAACAACCTGAA
This sequence comes from Roseibaca calidilacus, assembly GCF_001517585.1. Classification (NCBI taxonomy): domain Bacteria; kingdom Pseudomonadati; phylum Pseudomonadota; class Alphaproteobacteria; order Rhodobacterales; family Paracoccaceae; genus Roseinatronobacter; species Roseibaca calidilacus. The sequence goes on from NZ_FBYC01000002.1 coordinate 3,841, forward strand.
CTGGATGACCGGCGCGATCCTCGGCGGGATCGGCCTTGTCATGTTGAGCCTGCTTGGTTTCATGACCGGCATCGTCCTCATCTTCGCCAAGATGATGCTCACCCTGATGCTCGGCCTTGCGCCGATCATGATCGCGCTGTCGCTCTTCGATGCGACCAAGGATTTCTTCCACAGATGGGTCTCGACGACGATCAGCTACGCCTTCTACCCCATCGTCATCGCCGCCATGTTCTCGACCGTGGTCGGTATGGCGAATTCGCTGCTGGCCCAGCTCGGTGACCCGAACTCGGCCACTAACATCGGCTCGCTGGTCCCGTTCTTCGTGATGGTGTTCCTAGCCAAGGGCTTCGTTGCGGCAACACCACTGATTGTGCGGGGGATCTCGGGGAACCTGATGGTGGCTGCGGCACCCGCTGTGGTCGCGGGATCGACCGGGATCATGCGGGGGATATTCAATACCGACGGCGTCAAGGGCAGGGCGCGGATCGGTGCGCTCACGACAGGTGAAGTGATCGGACGAGGGGCCGTTCAGGCCCCCGCGGCCGTGCGGAGCGCCGCGGCAACGGCAAGCGCGCAGGTGGTACGGATGGCCGAGAGGGCGAAGCGGCTGGGTCCGTGACCACGGCGACAATGCTGACGAAATCGAGATGAATTCGGAGGGAACACATGACCGATAAGCAGAAGGTCACCATGGCTTCGGTCATACTCAGGCGGTTTGGCTTTACCAACCTCGAAGCAGCCCAGTTCTGGGGGGTGCGCGAAGAAACGGTGGCCAAGTGGGCAACGGGCGAAACCGATATGCCGACGACCATGCAGCTCACAGCGCTTGAGCAAATCAATGCCTGGCAAAGCTATTGTCGGCAGATGGCAGGTGTTTATCACGATATCTTCCAGGAAGCGCCTGAAGCATACATCGGCGTTTTGAGCGCGAACGACGCGGCCGCATATGGAGTTCCTGAAAGTGATGGTTTCATCTCGAACACCATCGCCAGCATCTGCGCATACTTGGGACCGAAGAACCACAGCTTGGTGCTCGTCACGCCAGAAGAGGCGACGCGGGAGGACACATTAACCCGCATGCGGGAATGTGCTTTTCTTTGGGCAATCAACTTTGTCGATCTATTCGATATGGATACGGGGCTCAGCCTGACAGAGCTGGCGATGACCGATTTCCTAGTCTCTCGTCTTCGCCGCGATCTCAGCGATCCTGTCGCGGCGATGCTGTCAACAGATGGCACAACGTATGATCGGCGCTGGACCATCCACTTCATCAACACCCATGATTTCGTGGCTGATTTCACCAGTGAGGATGACGAGGGCGAGGAGCGCCACGAGTATTTCGAGGTTTCATTCACGCCACTCTTGCTGGATTCTCCCTTCGATTTTTACAACGATGATCAAGCAAGGGTGCGCCTTGTTGTGGACAATGGCACGACGATGGATGTGGGCCTTGCCGCCGGCGATGCTGAAGCTGATTTCGTGGCGATGAACTCAGCAGTTGCAGATATGCTCAATGAAGTATTCGGGACACCCGCGAAGATGAAGGCAGCGTTTGAGAAGCAACGTGCTGTCGAGAAATCCGAACGCGACATGCTGCACTGACATGCATAATGCATTTTTCACGAATTAGCCGATGGCTGCTAAGTTGGCTCTATCGATCGTAGCACTGAAGGGCGTCCCGCTGCGCTGCGACCATTTCTGCCTTGCTTCTCCATGATGGATCAACTTGGCTGGCTTCAAACAGACGTCCAGTCAGCCGCCTTGCGATCATCAGCTTCTCGCGACCATTTGGCAGGGCATCAAAGACTGCGAAGTCTTCCGCAATTCCCTTCTGCCGCTTATTTGGAAGCTTCATGCCTTCTTTGGTGACGGCGACGCCGGTGATGATCCTAGGTTGGCCGGGGCGGAACACCTTGGTCTTGTGACCGTGCAACCTATAGGATGAAAAGATCTTCCTTGCTGCATACAGAAGGCCCCTGGTCGCACCTATGCCTGTAAATACCACGTCATCCACATAGACGGTCATGACACAGCCCTTGCTTGCCGCCAGCTTAGCCAAGGCGTCGAACATGTCCTCGTAGGCAAAGTAGGAAAGGATCGGGCTGGAGCTGCTGCCAGTCGGGAGGTGACCATCAACTGTGAGCAACTTGGTCAGAATGCCTGCTACGTCCCCCGAGCAAAGCATTCGATCCAGGAAAAAGTGGTGGACCGCCTGTGATCGGACGGACGGGTAAAACTTCCGGACATCGATCTTCACACAGCCCGCATCCACAGAATGCCCGCTTGCGTTGGTGATGTAGGATCTCCCCCTGATTGCAGAATGCAGGTAATCTGGGGTCTCAATTTTGGCCAGAAGCAAGGCTACGCGCTTGTGTACCTTGTCCAGCTTCGGCTTGGGTTCCTGGATCGGCCGACCAGTTTTCTTGTCGGTCCATCTCTTGTAATTGTCCGTTGCTGCGCAAAGCTCGTTCAACTCATCGAGCGTTACCCGCAACCGGTCCGCCAGCATTTGGGGACTGGTGGTCTTGTAAAAAATGGACTGGTTGCGGGGGTAGCTCATCGCTCAGACCCTCTGTAATCCGAAATTGTAGCCACCCAGTCCAGCATCTTCACTGCTTTGTCGGCGACGAACACCCTTACATTTTCGGCCTTCCCCGCCCCTTCCACCTTCTCGGCGAACAAAAGCAAGGAGGACATGGGAATGTCGAAGGCGTCGGAATACTTCTGCAGTGTGGCCATTGAGACGTTCTTGTCGCCCTTCTCGATTTCAGACACGTAGGATTTTGAAAGGCCCAAGCGCTCAGCGGCGTCGACCTGTGACAGGTCATGATAGACCCTCACAAGCCGCAGGGCTTTGTTCAGCATTTTCTCCCTCCAAACAATGAACACCTAGGAGCCGTCGAGGAAAAACCGCGCCAGTTTCACGATGGCTTTAACCATCCAAAACGCGGCCAAGAGTATCGACCTGTTCCGAAGAACACGCCGATACCAACGACGGACCCGTTGCCCGGTGTTCAGGGGCTTCTTGGGATCAGTTGTTCCCATTTCAGCATCCTCCTGGGCATCACCACCGGACCACCCGATGGCTGTGCGCCGACCCCAAGAGGCAAAGTGGGCAAACGGTAACCCCCAGGTATCCCCGTGCCGCAACGTGCGCTGCGGCCTTAAGTCGGAAGTCGTCGCCGATCGCATCTCTCGCTCGCGATCGCCGCTGCCCCCAAAGTGGGTAGAGACCGAAGCCTCCTCGACTGGCGAACCAGTCAGCCTGTGGCGCTATCCATCGCCTGAACACTGTAGCCTAGATAGCAGATTCGGTCGCCAATGCAAGAACAAAGTTCGCCTGTAGCGATTTCAGTCCGCCATCACCATCACCAATCCACCAGATATTGTGTTTTCCTCTGTTTTTGCTGAGGTGCTCCATGAAAGTTCCAAGACCATTTCAAGCATGCTCCGCAATGATCCCTCGCGTTGTCTGAACTGCCGCTGCCAGTTCGACACTGTCAGACGCCCGAAGACCGAGCCCGGCCAGATCGAAGGAAAGATGATCTGACCTTGCGCTACCCGCAGCGGCCCGTGCGGCCCTCCCTCGCGCCCGGCCCGACGGCGCAGGCTTTGAATCGAGTGGCTCTTGCGAGGGAGAGTGAGCCGATTTGGGCAGCGCAGCTGCCTCAGAGCCCTGCGCCCCAGCAGCAGCCCGCACCTCCCGCAGTTCCTGCTTCAGCTTCTCCACCGTCTCCCGCGTCTCGGTCATCTGCCGATCGCGCCGCAGGCCGTCTTCATCTGGGTATGGGAAACTCCCCGCCTGACCGGCATGCAGCACCCTGAGCAACGGGTCCTCGAAATACTTGATCCGCCTTGCGCGGATCGGCATCTGCGCGTCGATGACGAGGATCACCTCGTCGAGGTCCATGCGGCGTGCCTGATCCTCGGTCAGGAGCGGCGTGTCCTCTGTCCGCTCGGAGACGCTGCGCCCCTCGAAAGGGTTACGCCCGACCGCGCGTGACCGGGTGATCACGCGCTTGGTGGTCTTGCCCACAGCCTGGCTCAGCTCCTCGATGGTCTTCTGCTCGGACGGGGTGAGGTAGAGCTTCACGCCCGCGCCGCCCTGCAGCGACCGGCGGGTGTTCTCGCCATAGATCTCGTCCAGCGCCGGGATGGTCTGGGTGACGATGGCGAGGTTGCCGCCAAAGGAGCGCAGCGTCTTGATGCTTTCGGCGACGATCGGCATTTTCCCAAGGCGATCGAACTCGTCGAGCATGATCATCACCGGCCAAGGCTCGTCATCGCCCGGCTCCTGCGCCTGCAGCGAGGCGATCAGGTCCGAGAAGAACAGCCGGATCAGCGGGGCGAGGGGGCGGATCATCTCGGACTCGACCACGAGATAGATCGCGTGGGGGCGACGCCGGATGTCCCGGAAGGAGAAATCCGAGGTCGCGGTGGCCGCGTCGATCGCACGGTTGTCCCAGGTGTCGAGACCCGAGGTCATCAAGAGCGACAGGTAGGAGGTCAGGGTGTCATTGTTGGTCGATGCCATGCGCTCGAAGATCAGCTTGGCCGACTTGTTCTTCACCTCCTGCGCGCGCTTGAGGTATTCCTTCTGCTTGTCGCCGCCCGAAGCGGTGATGCGGTAGATCTCGCCGATGGTCGGCACGCCGCGCTCGAAGGCCAGAAGGCCGGCCGCCACGAACAGATCGATGCCCCCGGCCAGAAGCCCGCTCAGCTTTTCGTTGTCGGTCTGCAGGAAGAGCTTTGCGGTCAGCTTCAGCTCCATCTGCTGCCGGTCGGGATTGGTCATGGCCGCGATGCGCGCCAGCGGATTGTAGCGGTGCGTCGGCCGGTCCCAGTCTGTTGGCGCGAACCGGAACACCTTGTCGCCCATGCTGGCGCGGAAGCGCGAGGTCTCGCGGAAGTTCTCGCCCTTCACGTCGAGCACCACGGCCGAGCCTTTGTAGGTGAGCAGGTTCGGGATTACGAAACCCACCCCCTTGCCCCGGCCCGTCGGCGCCACGATCAGCGCATGCGGGAAGGTTTTCGACACGAGGAAGGGGCGCTTCGATTTCGGAGAGCCAAGCTTGCCGAGAAGGAAGCCGCCGCCCGGCTTGGCGAAGAAGCCGTTGCGCTTCATCTCGTTCCGGGTCTGCCAATGGGTCGTGCCGAAGCGCGTTAGGGCGTCGCCGAGAAGCGTGACGCTCAGCATCAGCGCGGCGATGCCAAAGCCCGCGAGGATCAGGTTCACCCAGAGGAAGTCCCGGGGGGCGCTTGTTCCAAGGGCGCGATACTCGCGCGCAAGCAGGGTGACGTCGAAGGCGTCCGTCCTAAGCCCGTAGCGGATGGTCAGGTAGCCGGTGGCCACGACATAGCCGATGGCGAGGCCAACCAGCGTCAGGCTGAGGATCCCGCCCGCGATCTTGCCTTTATCCATGGGTGATCCCCTTTTCGCCATGGGCTGCGGCGTGACGCGCGCGCTGTGCCTCGATCTGTTCCTCAGCCAAGGCATCCAGAACCCGCTCCATGGCCGGGCCGTGGGCAGTCACCTCACTGCTTTCCAGATAGGCCTTCGCAAGCTCCAGCTGCCGCAGCGGATGTTCGGTGAACTTGTCCAACACATCAGCATGGCCCGCGCGCAGGGCGGTAACCGCATCTGGCGTGAGGTTTCTGTCGATCTGCTCGATCAGGCGCTGCCCGACTCCTTCGGGGAGAGATGTGCCCTCCTCGGCTTCAGCCCGCCGCAGGAACGTCGCCACGTCTGGGGCGGTCTCGGCCATGAAGCGCCGCTCGGCATAGTCTTGCCGCGCTTGGTCCTCGATATCGAAGCTACGCTCACTGATATAGGCGCGCGATGCCCCGGCGGCGCGCAGCCGGTTGATCTCATCCTGCACCGCCGTCCCAAATTCTTCATCGGGCATCTCCGCGCGGTAGCGCGCGAGGGTGCGGTCATCTTCGGTGATCGGACCGAGATGTTGCGTAGGATCGCGCAGTGCCAGGTCCATGTCGCCCGCGTGGAGCCTGCGATCCTTCTGCTCGACGGCGAACTCCTGCGGCTTGCGGCTGTCGGTGATCTTGTCCCAAGCCATCGAGGCCAATTCGGCGTGATCGGGCGATCGCTGTGCATAGGCGTTGAAGGCGGCGCGGGCTTCTTCCACTTCGACAGCACCGGCCCTGCGCACGGAAGGGTCGTCTGAGAACGGGTAGGTGAAATCTGTCCGTCGGAACTGGGCGACCAGCTGCTGGAAGTCCTGCCGCTCGGACGGGGCGAAGGCGTCCGGTCCCGCGTCGTCGAGATCGCGGCCCAGTGGCGTCAGACGTTCGGCGAGCGAGACCTCGGCATCCTCCGCCTCATCGACATCGTCGACCGCCCGCAAGATGCGGGCATCGGTCAGTGTATCGCCCAGGCGGACGTGAACGGCTTCCAGCCGGTCCAGCGCTTCCTCGCGATCCTCGCCCTTCTCTAGATCGAGGTCGCCCGCCGTGGCGATGGCGCGCAGATCCTGCGCCAGCCACTGCCGTTCGAGGGCTGCATTGCCGGCACCCTCGCGCATGCGGGCGGCTACGGCCTCGGGGTCGATCCCCGTGCCCTGCAGCGCCTGCGTAAGCCGTGCCTTCACATCCCCGTCGTCGAGACGCATCATCTGGTCCTCGCGCATACTCGCCCGCGCGTAGACCCCATCGCGGGACGGCGCATCAAGCAGCGCGGCCGAGCGATCTCCCAGCGGATTGAGATGCGCGACCGAGGCCAGGACATCGGTAAGCTTTCGCTCGATTTCCGGCCGCTCGGCTGCGGGCGCCCGGTCGATCGCCGCTTCGATCTGACGGATGTTTTGAGAGAACTCGGTGATCAGCGTGTCGAACGCTGTTTCGTCTTGGGACATGTAGATGGCTCCGTCAGATTGGACCTGACCGCCACTGGCAAGGATGGTGCTGGCCCGCTCGAGGGCCTCGGCCACGTCATCGAAGTTCGACCGGGACGCCTCGGCAGCCAGACCCCGATAGGTCAGCGCGTTGCACGCCACCGTCTCCAGGGCGGCGGCCAGGTCGGCCCCGGTGCGCTGACGCTCGACCGGCGGCCGGCCCTCGTCACGGGCCTTGTAGACCTCATCAATCTCGGCGCGGTAGGTCGTGACCCCCCGGTCAAGACGCCGTGTCGCTTCGAGCCGGATCCCGTGGACCTGCGCCGCCTCGACCATCGCCACCCGGAAGGCGTCGTAGTTGAAGTGGTGATCCTTCCCGAGAAAGAACATTTCGCCATCCTTGCTGCGGCGGTTCAGAACGATATGCGCATGTGGATGCGCGCGATCTTGGTGTATTGCAGCAATATAGTCGAATTGCGACCCCTCACCTTGAAAGAACTTCTCGCAGACGGATTCCGTAATCGCGCGCACCTCCTCACCGCTGGTGCCAACGGGAAATGCCATCAGCAGATGCGAGGTATGGCCGAGCTTGGGGCTGTGCCGCTCGCCCCACTGGTTCTCAAAGCGGCGCACGACCCGGTCGATCTCGGCCTCGGACAGGGTCTTCTTGCCATCATGTGTGCCACGACTGTCGAGGATGTGGCTCGACTTGGTGGTAAGATACGTCAGCTGGGCCTTGAGCTGCGCGCCGGTGTGGCACCCACCCTTCGAGATCGGCTTGAATATGGCCGGGGAATAGCCACGCGCCGCGCGCACCATCTGCGCGTTCCTGGCGAGTCCCTGCCAGCTGCCGGAGACCCGGCTCCAGTCGCGATCGAAGAGGGCGGGCCCGACACCGTGGGCAAGGCGCTTACCCACGCTTTAGCCGATCCGGGACGAGCGGGGCCCATGCCTTTGTGACCTTGAGCGCCAGATCGGCACGACGCTTCAAGAGAAGCGCCTGCAAGCGATCAGTCAGATCGAGGATCAGCCCTGCGAATTCGCGAATATGCCCGTGGCTTTCCGCAGTGTAGGACAAAGGCTGGCCCTTTAGCCTGGCTTCGTTCAGCCGCCGTGCCACCTGATTGATGTTGTTGCCGATACGGCTGATGTCGGCCGCCCGAGCAGAAAGGGCCTCAGTCAACGCGTGATCGGGTTCCAGGATTTCATCAGCAGCCAACACCAAATGGCGCAAGGCATCTGTGCGACTGGTGATGCCATGACGGGCAAGTGCGGCATCAAACGCGGCCAACTCACGTCGGCTGACCCGCAGACCAATGACGATCGGCCGGCTGCCATTCGCGTTTTGTCGGTCCAGAGCGTGGTTCACGGCATTGTAGATCGTCTTCAGGCTGACCCCATACCGCTGGGCCAGATCAGCAGCGACGACGCCCTGCGCACGCTCTTTGGCGATGCTCAGACGGTCTGTTTCGGTCAGTCTTCGGCCGCGTGACATTTTGAAGTTAACGTTCCTATTTCTTGCCACCTTCGTACAAGCCGGCCTTCTCCCAGCACAAGCGGAGAAGGCATTAAGGGCTTGTACTCAATGTAGAAAATCGGCCCCTGGGGCCGATTTGACGTCCTTTGTCAAATGCAGCGCGCAACGCGCTCAATGTAACGCGTTCCGCGTTCCCTGCACCGTGCATCACGTCTTATGCACGGTGTCGTTTGCGCTCTGCAGCGCGTCTTCGGGCAAGTGGTGCCGTGTCGATTGCAACACGCATCGCGTCTCGCGCTTCATGCACGGCGTCGCGTGCACCCCGCGTCGCGTTCCGCGCTTTACGTCTTTTGGAGATTGCCGAATGCAGCAAGTCTTCTGGCAAAAGCATCGCGCAACCTGGATCGCGGCGTCTGTCCCCTGCGCCCCGCTGTCTGGTCGCTGCAAAACGCGTAACGGCGAATGCATCCTGCCCACCGCATCATGCATCCCGCCTTCCGCTTGACGCCGATGCACCAAGAGGTTAGCAACATTATTACATCTTTGTAGCGTTTCACTATTTTTGCAAAAGGTCTGCGCCATGCCTAACGACAATCTCGTGGTCATCGCCGCGATGGCCCGGAAAGGGGGGAGTGGTAAAACCACGCTCTCGCGCGCCCTGATCAGCGCTGCCGTGGCTGCCGGGCGACGGGTTCTGCTGATCGACACTGATAGCACCGGAGTGCTTGGCGCCTGGCACGAACGAGCTGAAGCGGCGGGTCTCGGGTCGCCTCTGCTGCGGTCAATCTCGGTCGAGAGTGTAGGGGCCGTCGATCGCAAAATCGAGCAGGTCTATGATGCGGACTCGGCGGATTTCGTCTTCATCGACACGGCAGGCGTCGGCGCGGAATGGTCGGACGGGATCGCCGTTCTCGCCGATCACATCGTGACACCGGTCATGCTCTCTACCTCGGATCTCGATGTCGGCGCGCAGACGGCCGACTGGTTCGAAAGGTTGCGCGCGCGCGTCGATGACCCGGCGAGCTTGCCGCGCCACCATGTCGTTCTAAACATGGTTGACCCGAAAGCCACGCGCGCGGATGCCGGCTTGATCGAAGTGGCGATCGCCCGGTTTCCGGTGATCGAGACGGTGATGATGCGCCGCAACGTCTACAAGGAGATGGACGAGAAAGGCCTACTCCATGCCATCGCGCTGCAAAAGCAGGCCGACCCAAACCCACTCATGCGCCCGCATGTCCGTCATGTCGTCGCGGCCCTTGAGGAGGCCACCGACATCCTCAACAACATCCTGGCCGCGTGAGGGCAGGGCGTTGAGAAAGAAGATTCCAACCATCACCCGGCCCGACCCAGCCTATGCCGCGTCCCTTCGGCCGGAGGGGGAGAAAGACCCGGGAAGGGAAGAGGGGGACCGGGAAGAGACCGTCCTGATGCCGATGAGCATGACGGCAGACGTGGCGGATGAAGATCAAGCGCCGGCGCCAAGCAGGCCTTCCGTGCCTTCGCCGCAAGCAAGCCCGGAGACAGCGGCCGAGATCATAACAGCGCCCACGGCGTCGCAGCCTAGGGTCCGACGCATTCCGGCCACCCGCAAGATCGATATCCGGGTGAACGCGCTGGAACGGCAGGAAGAAGCCCTCATCGACTGCGGCGTCGACCCCGCTCATGTCATCCGGGCAGCTCTGCGCCGTGCCGTGAAGACCTGGCAGCTCGGGCCAGAGTTCGTCCCACCTTCCGAAGAGCAGAGAACGCGGATCACCGAATGGCGCGCGCGGACATCTCTGGCCGTCGATGCCAATGCGCTGACTTCCATCCTGCACGCCCATGACCCCCTCGATGTGCTCAGCAAGTGGGCCTTGATCCGCGGCCAGATCGAACCGCGTGTCTGGGCGGAGATCGACATTCTCCTGGATGAGATTGCCGTTCGCGCCGCAGCGCAGAATAGAGAAAATGATACGTCAACAACCTGACTATAAAGACAACTTGTCCTTTTGTCGGTGGGTTTTTGCCGAAGCTACCGCCCACACCTTGCAGTTGCAGAAACCTGTCGTTAACACCGCCGACAAGAAATTTTTGACCTCCCTTTAACCAGTTATGAGGTCCAGATAGCAGGAGCGCGTCATGACCCCAAAACCCCGCCTCACCGGCGAACCGATCATGCGTATCCTCTGCAAGAAGACCGACAATCTGGTGGGTTTCCTCTACCAATGGAACAATGGCGATCTGCAGCCCGCGTGGCTGGACGATGCTTTGGCCGACGTCCGCTACGAACCAATAAGCGACGCCGCCTGACCTCTGTCCAATCGGATACAGTACGGCTGATCCGGGCCGTTACATGGAGATGTGTCCAACCTTTGGACTCGTTGGTGGTGCATAGAACCCACTTCCATAAATCATCTATTTGCTACACAGTGAGTTATAGAAAGGGATTCTATAGCTCATGCGCTGGAACTGGACACAACCCGACTGGCCGAACTTCCGCTATGACCGCGCTGCGATCGAGCCACTCGAACGGCGCTTTCTGCTGTCCTCAGGCGAAATCCTTGGTGCGGTCCGCCATGTGACGGGCGAGGAGCGCGACCGGCTGCGCATCGAGCTTCTGAGTGAGGAGGCGATGCGGACGAGTGCTATCGAGGGCGAGGTTCTGGACCGGTCGAGTGTCCAGTCCTCGTTGCGGCGGCAGTTCGGACTGACCACGGAGGGCGTACCCTCCAGGCCCCGCGAGCAGGGCATCGCCGAAATGATGGTCGATGTCTATTCGAACCACGCGGCCCCTCTGACACACGACACGCTCTCTCACTGGCACGGTATGCTCCTGTCCCATGACCGCGGCCTCGAGACGATCGGTGCATACCGTCGGCATGACGACGCCATGCAGATCGTCTCCGGCCGCATTGACCGACCGACGGTGCATTTCGAAGCGCCGCCATCGGCGCAAGTCCAAGGTGAAATGGACGTCTTCGTCGACTGGTTCAACCGCACGGCGCCAGAGGGATCCACGCCATTGCCCGCGCTAACGCGTGCGGCACTTGGGCATCTGTGGTTCGAAAGCGTCCATCCATTCGAGGACGGCAATGGCCGCTTGGGCCGCGCTCTGGCTGAAAAGTCCCTTGCGCAGAATATCGGCCAGCCGAGCCTGATCGCACTGGCCTATACGATCGAACGCGACCGCAAGGGGTACTACGACCAGCTCGAAGCCCACCAGAAGACGCTGGATGTGACCGCGTGGCTTTTGTGGTTTGGCAAGACGGTATTGAACGCGCAGCAGGTCACACTTGCGCGGGTTGCCTTCTTCATCGCCAAGGCGAAGTTCTACGACCAGTTCCGCGATCGGCTGAACGACCGGCAGGCCAAGGTGATCGAGCGCATGTTCCGAGAGGGGCCCGAGGGATTCAAGGGCGGGCTCAGCGCCGAGAATTACATCGCCATCACCGGCACATCGCGCGCGACCACGACCCGGGATCTTCAGGACCTGGTCGAGATGGGCGCGCTGAACCGGACCGGGGAGCGGCGGCATACGCGGTATTGGCTGATGTTCGAATCCGAACGAAACAAACCCAGTGATCAGCCGCCCGTAAAATAGATCTGCATGCCAAGAGCCAGCAGATCACGCTCCCAAGCGATCCTTCAGACCGACGATGCGGGTTCCTGCACTGTCTGCTCTCACTTCCAGAACATCAGACGACGAAAGCAAATAGCCAAGATTGTCACCAAGCGAGAACGGGAACATCGTCGGCTGACCTGCAAGTCCATCAAGACCCAAAGGGCGTCCAACATGCATAAGCAGTGCCGCGGAAAGCCACTGCACCGTCTCCGGGCTTTGGACCGCCATCGAGGGCTTCCGCGTCAGCGTTTTGCCATTCTCACTTTTGCTAAGCACGGACCAGTCGACCTGCGACTGTAGGACCATGTTGGTCATGCGGCGAGTGCCTTCTCGCTCGCCGTATATCTCCGCCATCCGCCTGTGTACTTCAGCAGTGGTGCAATCGCCTTGAATGGCCGTCAGTCGACCGACGATTTCGGCAACCTTTGCAAAGAAGGGATACACTGCGATGGCCATCCCCCAGGTCAGCACTTCGACTTGTGCATTCGAAACCTTGGCAAAGATGTCGACCCCTCTATCCGCCAAACCGACGACCTCCTCGCGCGGTTCAAGCCAGAGACGGTTCAGGACAGTCCGTGTCTTCTTCTTCGCTTCTGGCCCAGCATGAGCTTCCGTGAGGATCTGATCGAGCTCGCCAATGTCCGCAGCACCCGACCGTACCCGCAAAGCGGCCGCGGCCCAATCAAGGCGGATGAAACGATCAAAGCCGATCTGGGGCGCTTTAGGTTGCATTCTCTTCTTTCTTCATTCGGATCTTTACGAATGGGACAATCAGCTCTTCTACAGACATCCCACCGTGAGCGACAATTTGATGGCCTGCGGGGACAAAAGCACCCCGTCCTTCCGCATACAGCGGCAAGAAATCTGATGGCAGTCCTGTTTTTCCGAACTGGAAGGCGTCAATTTCCGGCGGAACAGATGAAGCAAGATCCTCGCTGCGATAAGCCCGAACTCGCTCACCCTTCAATTCGGATACAACGCCTTGACTGAGCCGCCCAATACCTTCCGCATCAACGTTGCCGTGGTCTGCTGTCAGGTAAATATGGTACCCATGCTGGCTAAGCATGGTGAATAGTTTTTCAATGAAGCCAGTTTCGCACCAATCGCGAATTTGTCCAGCGATCCCACGTTTACCCAGCATTGCGCCATGCACGATTTCATCGATCATGTCGACAACGATGCCAGCCACTTTTGTCGTAGGCCTTGACAGAGTTTCCTCTAATGCCGCCAGTTGTTCGGATCGTTTAAGCCCTTTTTGATAGGTGACTTCGGGCTTCCTCAGTCCATTCTCTTGCCAAAACTTAGACCAGAGTGATGGTTCTTGCGCTGTCGTGCCCATCGAACTCTGGAATTCGCGAGGCTTTAGACCAGAAAAAAGCGCTTGGCGAGAGATGGAAGTCAGTGTCGGCAGCCACGCGAAACACGCACCTTCATCTACAGAAAATTCAGAAACTCTCGCAGACAGATCCTCACGGATTTGGACCCACTGATCCAGTGCCAAGCCATCAAACACTACGAGAGCAATTCGATCTTCACCAGAGCTACGGCGCATAGCTAAATATCTTGGCACATGGTGCACCATCACAGGCGCTTTCGCGACGGGCAATGAAGGCAAGTCTGTGAAGTGCCGAAACACCCACTCCTTTAGCCGCGCATCGGCGTTCAGTTGCAACGTCCGAACCTGCTCCTGTAGGCCAGCAGCATCTGCGGCTTTGAGTTCATTGAAGCGATATATAAGTTCCGCCAGGCGACGGGCCGCTTCCACCCAGTCGCGATAAGGCGCATCGATCAATGGCATGTCGGCTGCGATCCTAGTCGCACCTTCTGACACCAGTCGGGAAAGTGCCTGCGGATCGTCGATCAATCCTACCCGTATCCAATCCGGTAAGTCTGCAGGTCGTACATGTACAGCTATGGGCTGAAGGACGCCCTCCAGAAACATCGTGTCAATAATGACGCGCACATCAGGATGATCGAATGGCACAATAAGCGCGTTATTTTCGTCTGCCGTCCAGTCTCCGTCCCTGCCGTAGGTCTCAACACCATACCGGACAACGAAGCGAGACCACGCATCTTGTAATGCCCGAACCATAAATGCCTTGGATGTCAGCAGTTCTGCGATTGGCAATGTTCCAAGGGAGGATTCTCTCAGGACCGCCGCAACGTGCTTTGCGAGATGTTCCGGGAGCCCGGTTCCGCGATAGTGAAGACGCAAAACTTCCCGCCAGAAATCTTCTGGCCTGCTTAGCAAATAGGGGCTGAGCCTAAAGATATGCGTCAGTATAAAATCCTTGGTTGCCCCTTCTCCAAGGGGTTGTGTCGTATGCTTCTGATATGATTGGAAAAGCGCTTCATGATGTTCAGCTTCAATCCTATGGACGACGCCGTAGTTCAGCTTGGGAAATAGATCAGCCAAACCCAGACTGACTTGGCGCGCCGATCTGATGTAGTCCCACGGGAGTGAATTGAGATCCGTCCCCCTTAGCTGCAAGACAAGCGCCTTGGCAGAACCATCTTCACCAGCATCCCATGCCGCACGGAAACGCTCTTCGTAATCGGCTCTGAACGATACTGAATCTTCGAAGGGGAGAACCTCAAATCCACGTTCACGAAGACCATGCAGAACTCGCTCTTCCAAGAGAAGGCCATCCGGATCCAAAGCGATCCAGAAACGGGAAAGATCCGCAGTGAATTCTCGTAGGATGCGGTCGGCCCACTCACTCATTTTCCATCATCCAGCGGTTCGCCAATACGCAGAACGAGAAGTGCATTAAGATCTGGGGAATAGGATGCTGCCGCACCTAATTTCGCCATTCGTGCAGCATGCTCGTTCTGGAGGCGTTTTCTACGAAAATCTCGAACCGTTTGAAGGCCGACCCTCCCAATCGCCTGGTGGCGAGCCTCGAAGGCGTACAGCGCCCGTGCACGCTCCTCGTCAATCCGCGTCATGTGCTCTGTGACCAGATCAGAAAACATCCGCTCGCCTTGAGAAACCGCAGCAGTTTTTGAACGGTCGAACAAGTCATCTGGGTCTTGTGAAGTATGGGGTTCGAACTGCTCGACCTGTTCAGTCAAGAGGACATCCCAAATACGCTTTGCCGTAGGTTGGAAGGCGCGCCCCTCATCATTGACGAATACCGACAAGAAGCGACGGCGGCTGAAATCATCAGCCGCAAGGCTGATTTCCCAAAGTGACCAAACGCCTTTTACACTATCAGGTAGTCCGGTTATGCGGACGGCAGGGACCGGTTGGCCGGAAACGCATCTTGGTAGGTCGGAAATCAGGGCCTGTGCCCGAGGATCTTCAAGCGTGACCCATTCTACATCAGGTCGGGCACCGGCCGTTCGCGCATCGAAGCAAACCGCGGGTGACTCGCTGCCATCAGCCCATCGTATCCGCCACGTGTCGCCATCTCGCGCAGCTTCTCCTCCACGCGCTGGCAGTCCGGTCGTAATTGCACGCTCCAGCCAAAACTGCGCCGGGTGATCCCGCCACTTTCGCGCGCCATCAGCATCCAGATCATGTCCATCTGATAGAAGATCGCTGCTCTTTCGACTGTCGACCAGCGTGGATCGAAGCTGGGCCAGAACCGCATCGCATTCCGTTTCGATCGACGCGGGGTCTTGAAGTCCCTGAACGAACAACTCGTCGAACAAAGGTTCTGCTTCTACCGAATCCATCACATCAGCAACTTTATCGACGCCGAATTCTTCCGCGATCACTGCGAGCTTTGTTTCGAGTACCTCTCGGACACGATGCTCGACGGTGTCTTCGAGCACAAAATTGATTGCCCGCACAATATGGGGCTGCCCAATGCGATCCACTCGACCAATCCGCTGCTCAACACGCATAGGATTCCACGGCATATCGAAGTTGACGATGATGTGGCAAAATTGAAGGTTAAGGCCCTCGCCGCCGGCATCCGTCGAGACTAAAATACGCACATCACTGGAAAAAGCTCGCTGAGCGCGGCCTCGCGCTTCGAGATCCATACTCCCGTTAAGCGTAGCAACCGAGAAGCCCCTGCTCTCAAGAAAATCCGCGAGCATAGCTTGCGTTGGAACAAACTCGGTGAACACCAGAACCTTCAGCTCTGGATCGTTTTCTTCTTGTTGAATCTTGTAGATCTGCTCCAGGAGCGCCTCGGCCTTGGCGTCAGTCCCTTGTGCCTCAGTTTCGCGCGCAAGAAAGAGAAGCGCTTCGACATCTTTTCGTTCATCGCCCAGGGCTTCAAATGCCACGGCAACGTCGATCTGGTCATCACCCGTCAGCTCATGCCAGTCTCCAACACCTTCCGTAGAAAAAAGCTGCAACTGACGATGATCGTCATCCAGAGCAAGAAGCCGCTTTTCCAAAGTCGCTCGAATAGCCGCAGTGCTGGATGTCACCAACCGCTGCATCAGGATCATTAAGAAACCGATGTGGCGTTGCTTGGATGCCATGGCCTGATTGTAGCCGTGGCGAACATATTCAGTGACTGCTTCGTACAAGCCCTGCTGCGCGCTGTGGCGATCCAGCCAGGCGACCGCTTGTGTACGTGTCACGCGCGGCTTGAACAACGGTTTACCTTCGGCATCAATTGCCAATCGTTTTTCGGTCCTGACGACAAAAGGACGGACACGATCACTGGATATGCTGTTTTCATTCGGAAATGCGTCACGATCGAGCAGCTGCATCAGCCGGTGAAACTGGTCCGTTTTTCCTTGATGTGGCGTTGCGGATAGAAGCAACAGGTATGGGGCAGCTTCCGCAAGCGCTGCGCCGAGCTTGTACCGAGCGACTTGATCAGTGCTGCCGCCCATACGGTGAGCCTCGTCAATGATGACGAGATCCCAGGATGCGGAGACCAAATCTTCAAAACGTTCACGGTTATAGGTGCTGAGTTGCTCTGCACTCCAGCCGCGCCGACCTTCGAGCGGCTTTACAGAATCCAGCGAACAGATCGCCTGGTCGTGCAGCCGCCAGAGGTTCTCCTCGTCATCGCGAAACTGCCGGTATGCAGAAAGCTCTGACGGCTCGATGAACTGAAAGTTCTCGCCAAAATGCAGGCGCATCTCTGCCTGCCATTGCCGCACGAGACCTTTGGGCGCGACGACAAGGATCCGCTTGGCCATGCCCCGCAGCTTGAGCTCGCGCAGGATCAGCCCAGCTTCGATGGTCTTGCCGAGCCCCACCTCATCCGCAAGCAGATAGCGAATTCGATCCCGGCTCATGGCGCGGTTCAAGGCGTAGAGCTGGTGCGGCAGGGGAACGACGCTCGACTGGATCGGCGCCAGAAGAAGGTTGTCTTCGAGGGCATCCAGAAGCTTTGCCGCAGCGGCGGTATGCAAGATCTGATCGACTGATGGTCGGACGGCTTCGAGCGGCCCTAGGTCGCGCGACCTGGCGCGGACGACGGCATCCTTGCCCGGCAGCCAAACCCGGTATGAGGTCGCGCCCCACATTTCCTCTCGGTCCACAACACGGCAGGGTGCGGCATGTCGTTCATGCCAGCACCACGTGCCAATGCCATAGTCTTGGGCGGCATGCGTCACGCATCAGCCTCCGTGCGGGTCAGCGCCTGGTCGTACCAGAGCAAGAGCTTTTCATCCTCTTGCAGCGTCTCGTCAGGCAGCTTTTCGGCGATACCGATGATCGTCTTGTAGTCCTTGGTTGCCCAGGCGGTCCTGAAACCGGCGCGCAGCACCTCGAGACGAGACTCCTTCAGCTGGCGCTTGGTCGCGGTTTTGTACGCCTCGAACTCTTTCAGCAGCGAGCGTTCGCGCTTCTGCTCGAGATCCTTCGCCTTGTTCGGGTCAGGCACGAACCAGCGATCCTTCGCCTTTGCCTTCAGGCGCGGGTCTTCCTTTTCCAGTCCACGAAGATCCTTGAAATTGGTCGACAGATAGCTGTGGATCTGGCTCGGCACGTCGCCGGACCCATCGAAGCGCAGGAAGTTTTCATCCAGCAGAGCCGCAAGCTCGGGCCTTTCTTCATGCTTTTTCCAACCGGCTCCGACCTGGGTCGTAAAGTCCGGATGCACTTCTTGATAGGTGGAGGGACGTTTACGCAGGAAATCCGTCAGCCAGTCGATGGCCGAGCGTTCATCAGAGACAAAAAGCTCCATCTGCGGTGCTTGGGCGGCTTGGGCGCGTTTCCGGTCATACTCAGCGACCTGTTCGGAAAGGAAAACCATCCCATCACGTTCTGGAAAGCGGTTCCGCAAGCCATCAAGGAACTCTTCTGTAGAGAGCGGCACCGGGAAATCATGGCGGACAAACCATGCAACCATACGGTCATAAATCCGTCGAGGATCCCGCTCAACCACAAATTCCAACACCCCGTTTTTCGACTTCGAGATAGAGAGTTGACGCAAATGTGTCTGTACAAAGTCCCATGCAGAATCTGGCGCTGCGCCCCGTTCTGCCAAACGCTGCTCAAGCCCACCGTTGGGTTTGTAGGCGGAGATCACCAGATCTTGTTTGACGGCCGTCGTCGAGGTGACCTGACGATAGCTGCCTTGGAGCTTGTCCAAAGCGGTTACCTCGGCCACGACGAAACCCGCTTGTTGAAGTGCAACTTGGATCGCATTCCAGACAGACGCCTTGCTGTTCGAGAAAACCACTGTCATCCAACGACCTGGCTTCAGAACACGGTAATATTCCGCAAAGCAACGCTGCATGAGGTGCTGGTATTCTGGAAGCGCTTTGCCTTTAAAGTTGTCCATTATCGCTTCTGGCTTGGCATCAGTCGTTACGCCGTGCCAAGATTCAACCAAAAAGTTGAGATCTGCGTAAAAGATGTTCGCTCCAAAAGGCGGATCAGTGAATACGTAGTCGATGCTGTTATCGCCAAGAGGCATACTTGCTGCCGTTCCCGTTGAAATGGCCGCAGCTTTCCCGCCAGTTCGATATCCCCGAAATGCTTTCTCAAGTCGGTCAAGTTTGCCGGTCAGGTTGTACCAAGGGCTGCACTCGGAGTGTTGGGACGCCACATAGTAGACGCCATTAAGGGCACGGTTTACCTGAGAGAAGTGAGTCGGGCTGTAGCGGTTCAGGACAGAAAAGCCCCAGATGGACTGCTCAACCATGAAAAGGAGAATGTCTCGTGTTCGGTTGTCGGTGCAGCTTTGCGCTTTTTGCCAAAGCAGCCCCATTGCTTGGGCAGCCCGTGGCAAAAAGAAGTGATGGACATTCGAGAATCCCTTTGGGGCTATTCGTGAACCGTGATACATTTGTTCAATTGGAAATCGAACAGTAGGCATTTCCGGCGGCAACGGAAGGTTCTCGATTTTAGCGAGAGTTTCGAGGTCCCCTTGGTCCAGTTTCTTTTGATATTTCTTCTTTCCAACCGAATACGCGATAAATGACGGTTTGAACTTAACTTTTTGCCAAGGTGTATTTGTTGCTGGGTCGATGCGTGTTTCCATAACCCGCTCAAGCTTGTCCTTGTTGAGAGCCGCACCACAATGAGGACAGGGAAAGGAGTCGCGCGTTCTGTTGTCGTCATCTAGGGCTTCATCGATAAAATTGACCTCTCCCGCACATTCCGGACAGGTGAAGATTTCGCTCCAAACGGTAAACTCGATCCTGCCCTTTGTTTTTCCGTCTGAATGGAGCGTCTCATACATCCAACCAATGTCACGCTCGACATCGCGAAGTAGTTGCTTTCCTTCCTTGGCGAAGGCGTCAACATCGAATGGCAAGTTATAGTTGGCACCGATGAACGTCGCAGCGGGTGACAGATCATTCAGCACTGCACGTCGCGCACCCCATTTCGGTGCGGGCGTTCCAGCCTTCTTCCACTCCATCTCCAGTTTGTGGCGATAGGCAGAAGGCGCGGTTCCGCACCACTGTGCAGCAACGCCAGTCATGCCTGACCCCGCAAAACCATCTAGAACGATGTCGCCCGGTTCGGTAAAATGCAGAATAGACGGAACGATAGCAAGGTGGGGCACTTTCGTATGGTAGCCATGGGCCTTGTAGATCGCATCGGTTTTTCCCACGGAAACGTCGATTGCCATCGGTTCACGGGCGTATTCAAAGGCGGGATCATACTGCTTGCCGTAGTGCTCGACAAAATCGGCCAGCCAAGGATTTGGACATGCCGTGTAATAGGGTGGATCTGACATAGCGAGGATCGCGTCATCGGTTCCCTTCGGAAATCCCTCCTGAGCGCGGAATGCGGGATCTTGGAGCTTTTCCGCGAGCAGCTTCTGAAAATGCTCTCGCCGCGCATCGTCACTTGGAAAGGTCATGCCAAGGCACTCGACCGGTCCGCCGCTCTTGCCACCATCCATCTTCATCTGCTCTGTCATGTGTTTGTCTCAGTTCAAAATGGGTTGGCGGTTGATCATTCGACCACAAAGCGCAGCTTTGTGGTGTCTTTGCCCTTGCAGCGGTCGGTCAGGAACGCCTCGAACCGCTTGCGCAGATCCTCGGGCGTCGCAGGCGAGCCGCCCTGGAGCAGGGCCTGGCGGATATCGCCGCCAGAGACGACCACCTTGTCGAGCCCCGACAGGGCCTCTTGCACCGCGTTGATGAACTCGGGCGTTACAGGATCGGGCAGCGACTTGGTATCGACAAAGCCGGTGACGATCTTGCGGGACCCTTCCTTCAGCAGCTCAAAGTTCGACTGGATGATCGGATCCTCGAGGTTGTCGAGAAGCGTTTGCACCCAACCGTCCAGCAGCTGATCGAGTTCGTCATCCAGCTGCTTGAGCACATTGGCCGCGGGCAGCATGTCACCTTGTTCATTCGCCGGGCGAAAATTGCAGTGCGGGCAAACCGGGCTGGCCGCCAGTTCAGAGTCGATCAACGAGGCGCAGCTTTTCAGCTTGTCGAGCTTTTCTTCGAACGTGGTGAGCTGGCTTGTCGGCATCAGCGAGATATTCGCCAATGCCCGCATGGCAACGAGGCGGGAATCCTTACGCAGCGAGGTCTTCGTCTTGTCCTCGGACACCCCGAGACGCGCCTTGCTGTGCAGGCTGACGTAGGCCGTCACGTAGTCCTTTTTAAGCTTGCTAAGGGTCTGCCGGTGGTCTGAGCCATTCTGACTGGTTCGGCTCGTGGACAGGGCCTCAAGGACCTGTTTGCGCGTATCCTGGGCCTGCTTCACCCATGCATGGTCGGACGGCAGCACCATCTCGGCTTGGCCAAGATAGCTTGCGGTGTTCCCAAGTTCGCCAATCAGGCCGTTGAGCCCCTCGACGGAGTTCAGAATCTCGAGGTTCTTCGTCTGGGCTGCGATGTCAGCAGACCCAATGCGTAGGTTCTTGAGCTTTCCGACAGTGTTGTAGGGCGATAGGCTTTCCGAGAATGCCTTGAGCTCATCGAGCTTTGATCGCCAATCGCGGATCTCTTCGTCACGTAGCAGCGGCTGACCCCAGAAGCTCAGCCGGTTCGCCATGTCGGTGGAGGCGGCAAGCACCCGTTTCGTGAGCTTACTGACCTCCTCCTGAAGCGCCTTGACCGGCTCGTCCGAGCCTTGGGTGGCCTGCTGCGCAAGCCCTGGTGGCAGTTCCAGCATCTCAAACAGGGACCGCAACACAGCGACGTTGATTTCCTTCGGGGCTTCAACGTGTTTGAACTGTTTCAGCTCCTCAAGCGGACGATCAGCAAGCAAACTGATCTTGCCTGAATCGATCTTGTCGCCGGCAATCGCCAAGACGATATCACCCGAATAGACCAGAGATCCAAGCACAGCGACCAACAGGTCGGTTTCGAGCCGGTATTTATCAGGGCTGAAATACTCGTCCTCCATATTGCCAACCAGCAACTCGCTGCGGTTGAGCACCTGTCCGTGTCCCTTGGCCTTTAGTCGGGCTAGAACTTCTTGTGCATACCGCGATTGGACAGGATCAATACGATCCCCGTCCAGCATTTCGAGGCCATCGAGAACGATCACAGCATCCTTTGTGCGGTTGCTACCGCTCAGGGCACGAAGAGCGTTTCCGATCAGTTGCTTTCTGTTGGATCCCGTGACTAGCGCAGAGAACGTTGGGTACTCCGGAGAAACATCAGAAAAACGGCTGCTCAACGCGATCCCTGCGATTACGTTGACAACATCGCGGAAGTTGATGCGCTCATCAGGCCCCAAGCGAGCTTTGTCCCGAAGGGAAATGCCCTTGGTCCAGTCTCGCAGTGTTTTGGATTTCCCCTGAAACGTGACCTCGAAAGCCTCAAGCTGTTTATCCTGCAACCACTTGCCCATCTCGCGCAGCGTGTCCCGAACGCGGTCAAGGTAGACCCCCTTCGCACCACCACTTGCGGTCGACGCAAGCTCCTGCGCCGCCGCGTAGAAGCCGAGCAATCGCTTGATCGTGTCATCCGGCGCCTTCAGGCGAAAGAACACCTCATCAGCCTTCTGTTCGTCGCGAAAACGCGGTGGATCAAATGGTTGAATGAAATATAGATAGAAGTCCCTTTCCGGCTGCGCAGTGGGTCTGTCGTTAGGAGCACCAAAGAACAGATAGCCGATCCGTTCAACGCGGCGTTCCTGCCACTCAATCTGATATTGCCAAATCTGATGTCCCGTCACGTAGCTGGATTCGTCCGTGCGCTCCATGAGTTGGCGAATGGCCCCATAGTAGGCTCGATCGAGAGCATCCTCGGACAATGCTTCTGCGCGCTTCTCGATTTGGGCGTCGTAGTCCACGTCCTTCTTCAGATCGAGATAATATTGCTCCGTGTCCGGTGCCTTCGATATGAACTGACCATTTACGGTTTTTAGAGTTTCTCGCAGCGTAGTTTGCACCGCTGTCAGCAGATCATCAGATGGATCCCCACCCATATCTTCAATGCCAGGCTGGAAAAGACACAGCGTATCGCGCAGTTCCTCGGCCGTTGGACCAACTGGCACATAGATATCACCGCCAGTAGTCAATCGATGGACGGAAAGACCATCAATAATGCGTAAAGCCATTGGCTTATAGGCTGGGCGACTGAAAGCCTTGGAAACGCGTTCTGACAGTACTTCGGATACTTTAAGCACCGGCCCGATGTTTGGATCAGAGCGAAGAACGGAATTCGTTGCGACCGTCTCCCAGAACTTGTCAAAACCTATAAGTCCAGGACGGTCCGAGGGAACTTCATCTTTCAGGATTGCCTGGATCTGATCGCGCAACGTGACCAACGCACCCCGCTTTTCTGTAAAGACCAACCGTTCGAACGTCCCGATGTAATCCGGGTGCACAGGGAACAATCGCACATATTCGTCCATGCGCTCGTTCATTGATCCATAGAATTTAGAAAACGGTCCAAGATAGGCGCGAATCTTGTCCTGCTGATCTGCAGACTTTTTCAAAAGCCGCTCGGCGACAACAAAGCTTACATCTTGGCGGGCCAACAGAACCTGCGTGAACCGGTCTTTCACGCGACGCAGGCTGTCTGCCACATGCTGGAAGCGACTGCTGTCAAAAATTGCCTCTTGAACACCCGCCACAAAGCGGAACCGAAGGTGCTTGGTCACCTCACCGATCTCTCTCAGGAACGAAAGATCCAGAACCAAATCGTGGTCTTTGCGCGATCGCAGGTATTCAAGAAATTCATCCACGACCAAAAGCACACCTTGGTCGGGGTGAACCTCCGCGAATGCCGACATCATCTCTTCAAACGCGGCTTTGTTGTTGATGACTTTGTCAGCCGGCGGGAAAGAGTATGCCACGCCCTGGTTTTCAAGGAAAACCTCAAGCTGTTGCGTTATGATGTCCCGCAGGGACATTTGACTGGAAATCTCGATCCGATGCACCTTGAAACGGCCGGCGATCGCCTTGGCAGCTTCCGCGACTTGCGGATGTTGGATCATTGGCACATACGAGGCATCTTCGGCGACGAGTGACAGCACGGACATCAAATGGGACTTACCAGTCCCGTAGTTGCCAACCACAAGTACTCCCTTGTGATCAACGGCCTCGTCAAACGAGATTTGAGGTATCATGAGCTTTGAAATCCGGTCGGCCATGTCATCGGAGATGACATAAGTCGATACCAGCTTTCTGGCTTCATCAGGACGATTAGCGTCTAGCAGCTGAATAACTGACTCAATGGGTTCAAATTGGATGAGATCGCCGTAACGCATTGTCTTCCTTTCAATTAACTCTGAACGGGACCAAGCCATCACAGCCGTAGTCTTGATGTTCTGGGTGTCCTGTCGTCGCATAGGACAATCTGTTTTCCGCTAAAGAGCCGGGCCAAGCAGCTATGACGCGTCGCGCCTGAGCGTGCCGCCTAAGCAAATCAAGTGGGCTAAGCCGCAAGCTCTTGTCAAATAGCAGCTCGAGGTTGTCCAAGAGCAGGAGGCCGTTGGACGTGAAATCATCGGCCAATTCCTTCAACAGATCGGCTGCCTGCAGATGTCTTCTCGGACCCGGAATGGTGAGCAGCTCACGGCTCAGTAAAGCACCAACGTTGAGGATTTGAAGCTGCCTGCGTCTGGCCAGCTGAGCGAGTAAATCGCTCTTTCCAGAGTTTGGCGGGCCAATCAGTAACAGCAGCTTGCTGTTGACCACGGCAAGATCCTCAACAAAGCGATCAAGTGATTGGATCATGCGCCCATACCTCCAACCGCTGACCCAGATGCACTTGGGAAAGAAAGCCCAAACTCAGAAGAGTTCAGCAGGACGATCTGCTGATCTTGCGGTCGGCGCGCTGCTGGATCTGTATCAAGCCCTAGCCGTCTCAAAGCATAATAGAGTAGCGCTCGTCGGACCTTAATCTTCGCCTTGCCGCCTCGCATACCGTAGTCAAGGGAGATCACCTTGGCCTGCGTTTCCGAGAGCGCCGGGTGTGGACCGACTTCTAATACGACTTCAGCATTCCAATCACTGTCATCGTCTGGTGACACAAGGCTCTCTCGCGACTCACGTATTTCAATAATTCGCGAAAGCAGAAAATCTTTGAAGCATTCGCCAATCTGGCAATATGCCCGTGTGTGCCAGCGAAACCCGTCAAACGCGATCGCATGTGGAGCAATCCAGCGCCAGCGCGCCTCTGGATTGGAAAGTGACTGATACTTGACCTCGATTGCCTCCGCACTTCGAATTGCGCCTATGACGAAACGGAGTGTCACAGGATCGACCCCGCGCACGGGTGTCGGGGAAGCCGCGTAGGCCGGTAGATCGGCAATCCACGAATCCTCTCGGTCGAGGATGCCATCGGCAACTGATCTCAACTGAGCCAAATAGCGGCTCGCGTCCGGTTCAAGGAACTGGGGGGTGAACCCAGGACCACGGACATAGGTTCGAGCGCTCTTGTCATAGACCATATTGTCCGGTGCAAAGCCGATATAGCGGTTCAGATCCATGGAAGCCTGGTTCACGGATACCCCGAACTGAGCCATCAGATCGCTGCGGTTAACATGCCCGTCCCAGAACAGGCGGAACTCTATGAACTCGAGACGTTGCTCAACTCCCCAGCGTAAATCCGACTTGTCGTTGGACACGACTTCCTCCCCAAGACCACTGAACGCATTGAAACTATGCGCACCCAATTACTGGGCTTGCGGTGACCGTAGAGACTAGATCGCAGTTTTTCAACGTAAATCACGCAGAACCATTGCAATGACAGGCACTTTGAATCGATGCCGATGCCGGGTGTTTTGTCCGGATGACGTAGATCAGCCGACGTAGCCCCGCCGCTTCTTCGCCGCGGCAAGCTTCATCAGCGCGGTGACGGCGCGCCCTTCATCCGGATGCTGCTCGATCATCATCTGCCCGCGCGCGCCGATGCGGCCCCATTCACGTACGAGGCTCGCCCCGCCGAAGAGATCGGGCTGAATGCTCAGCCGGTAGAAGCGACGCATGTTGCGCGCCGGATCGATCCGGCGCATCTGCACGTCGGTCGGGAAGACATCGAGCTGGATCGGGCTGTGGTACATGTAGTGATCGACTGAGGTTTTCTACACAATATCAGGTGGAAGTGTGCGCTTCCACCTCGATTTCCCCGCGAGGGGAAAAAGGGGGCTCACGCCCCCTTCTCGAACTTCATGACCGGGATGCCGAGCTTCTTGGCCTTGTCGGCGAGGTTCTCCTGGATGCCGGTGCCCGGGAAGACGAGGACGCCCACGGGCAGCACCTCCAGCATCGCGTCGTTGCGCTTGAAGGGCGCGGCCTTGGCGTGCTTGCTCCAGTCGGGCTTGAAGGCCACCTGCGTCACGCCGCGGGCCTCGGCCCATTTGGCGGCGATGAGTTCTGCGCCCTTCGGGCTTCCCCCATGCAGAAGGACCATGTCGGGATACTTGGTCCGGACCTGATCGAGCTTGCCCCAGATCAGGCGATGATCGTTGAAGTCGGTTCCACCGGTGAGGGCAACCTTGGGGCCTGCGGGGAGCATCACCTCGGTTTCCGCGCGGCGCTTGGCGGCCAGGAAGTCGCGGCTGTCAATGAGCGCCGCGGTCATGTGCTGGAGGTTCACCATCGAGCCGGTGCGGGGGCGCCAGGTCGATCCCGTGTGATGGACAAACTCGGTGGCGGCGTGATCGCGCATCATGTCCATGCAGTTGCGCCGTTCGATCAGCGTCAGGCCTTCGGCCGTCAGGCGCTCGAGTTCGGTGGATTTCACCTCGGAGCCGTCCTGCTCGCGCTGGAGGCGGCGCTGCGCCTGCTCGTTCTCGTCAAGCGACCGCTCGATCCGGGCCGTGGCGCGGTGGAAGAGGTTGACCTGGCCCCAGAGCACCTCTTCGAGGTCGGGTTCCATGCGGGTGTCTTCCAGGGTCGCAACCAGGGCATCGAAGATGTCGGCGACGGCGACCGCTAGGCGCTGCCCATCGGGCATCGGACGCGGATCGGGCTCGTCAAAGGGACGGTAGCCATAGAGCTGCAGCTCGTCGAGCGCATGGGCGGTCTGGGATGCGGTGTGGGCGGGTTCATACGCGTCGTCGTGGGTGTGGATCGTCATCGGTTCTTGCCTCCGGGCCTGTCTCGTCCGCGCGACAACCCGCGCGGCCTTCATGGGCAGCTCTGAGCCGTCATGGCGGACGCCCCTTCACCCCCTCTTCGGGGCCGAAACGCAGTGGAGGAGGGCGGCAGACAGGCTATTTGTTTCGCGATGCAAAGCGGGGGCTCGTCCCCCGCGGCGGAAATAGCCTGCCTGCCGCCCTTGAGGGGGCGGACCCTTTGACGGCAGCACGCCCATCTCTTGAAGGCCGTGAGGGTGTCGGGTGGATGAGATTTACCCGGGAAGAGGCAGAGGTGATGATCCCTAGCCGCGACAGGACTGCAGGGACCCTGCCCCGCACTCCCGAACCGCCCCTTGCGCGATGCAGCTCAGCCGAACAGGCGCTGCCGATCCTCGGGCCCGATCTGAATGGCCAGATGCTCGTGCAGCGCGTCCGCGCCGTGCGCCCGGAGATCATCGTTGAAATCCCCGAGACGCGGCTCCAACACCCGAACGGCAATTCCGACCTCGGTTGCTCTGGCGCTCAACCTCTCTGCCGCGCGTTGCCCGGCCGGATCGCGGTCTATGGCGATGTAAAGGCGCTGCAGCCCCTCCGGCAGCAGGACCGCCCCGAGGTGACCCGACGAGAGAGCCGCCCAGACGGGAAGGCCGGAGGCCGCCTCGGACAGGGACAGCATGGTCTCGATGCCTTCGCCGACCACGAGGATGTCGTCATGCGGGGTCAACCTGACAGCATTGCCAAGGAGGTGACCCATGGCACGCCGCTGCGTCTCGACATCCGCTTTCCCCTGACCGTCAAGAGCCAGCCAGGTGCGATGCACACCCTGCAAAGCCCCTGCCCCATCGGTGACCGCGGCGATCAACGCCGGTCTGGGGATGCTCCGGGTCTGGCCCTCATCTCGATGCCAGCACTTCGGGTGGAAGCGCAGCGCGCTCATCGTGCCGCCTTGGGTGATGCCTCGGGAGCGGAGGTAGGTGTCGGCAAGCGTGCCTGCGACCGGCACCGAGGCTGCAAACAATCGCGCCGCCGCCGCTGGCGTGCCACCGGGGGCTTTGGCCTTCTTCGGCACTGGCGTATTCGGGAGGACCGGCTGGGGACGGCCAAGATGCGCCCGGGCCTCGGCCAAGAGATCGGGAAAGCGCGAGATCCCGGTTCGCTCGCGGATGATGTCGAGAAGATCACCATGCAGTCCCACCGCCGCATCCTGCCACTTTCCGCGCGCGCCCGGTCCTGATGTGGGTCCGGTCAGCCGCACGAAGAGCGAGCGGCCGGGGTTGTTCTGCAGATCGCCCACGATCCAGTAGGACCCTTCCCGCCGTCCGGCGGGAAGGTAGGCGCGACACACGCTCTCTGCGTTCTCCGCCAGAGCGCGGATCACATCTTCAGTCTCGGAATACATGGCTCAGCACCCTCCACGCGCATGTAGTCCTGTCACGGGACAACGTGCAAGCAGACGATCAAGCACTGCGATGCCGCTGGAGTCTGCTGGGCAGAAGAGCCGCAGCTTCCAGGCGATGATCTCCGAGAAGAACCCATCTGCCTTCAGCCGGTCCTTGGCGGCACCCAAAAAGCCCGACAGCTCGATCCGGTTGACGCCCATGACGCGCGAGCGGTGCAACTCCATCCCTTCGGTCAAACGCACCACGGTCTTGCCCTCCAGAACGAGGGCATGGACCTGTGCGGCTGTCAGTTTCGGCGCATCATCCGCCAGCGTGGTCGCGACCCAAGACGGCGAGACGCGGCGACCGATGATGCGCTGGCCATCGTCGGTTTGCAGTCGGTAGACGCGGGTCTCATCCTGCGGCAGTTGCTTCCAGATCGGCAGCAAGAGCCCCGCCACGATATGCAGCGTGGTTTCCGAGAACTCCGGCACCTCGGCCAGTTCCGCGGACCACGCGGCGGTAAAGTCCGCGCGATCTGCCTTGAGCCAATGTGTGTCTTCCATGATCTTCATAGGCACGGTGCTGGCGTCA
Organism: Roseibaca calidilacus; assembly: GCF_001517585.1. NCBI lineage: Bacteria > Pseudomonadati > Pseudomonadota > Alphaproteobacteria > Rhodobacterales > Paracoccaceae > Roseinatronobacter > Roseibaca calidilacus. The sequence goes on from NZ_FBYC01000002.1 coordinate 32,615, forward strand.
GTCGGGCGGATCAGCCGCAGGCGGGGTTCGATGGTGCCGTCGTCCAGCATTAGGCTGGTGGCGGGCACCTGCACGGCGGCCCGACCCGATCGGCTGTTGACGAGAAGGCGAGCCTTGGGATCGTCGAGCCAGTCGAGCGCATCCGCGAGCGAGGTCGGCGTGTTGCGGCGCTTTTCCGCGATGGTCAGAAGCTGGGTTTCCGCGCCGGAGCCGGGATGGGTGTAGATCACCCGCGCATCCGTGACGCGAAAGCTTTCGGCGCGCAGCGTCTCGAGCCCGAGGTCGTAGACCCCGGCGGCGATGGCCCCCTCGATCCGTTGATCGAGAAGTTCTTCAAAGGCAGCGAACAGCACGGCCTGCATGTCGATCGTCAGCGCGAGCAGGCGATTGAGGAAGGTCGTGATCGGCGGCAAGTCGTCTTTCAGACCGTTGTCATCGGTCAGGCTGAGACCGGTAGCGTCCTCGAAGGCCCCGAGCGAACAGCCCGCCACATCGCCGCGATAGATACGGCGGTAGAGTTGGCGGAGCGCGTCGCGCGCGTAAGGGCTCTCGAGATTGTCCTCGGGCCGGAACAGCCCCTGCCCGCCGGTCTGGCGCTGGCCGCGCGTGATCGCCCCCAGCGTGTCGAGGCGGCGCGCGATGGTGGAGAGGAACCGCTTCTCTGCCTTCACATCGGTGGCGACAGGACGGAACAGCGGCGGCTGCGCCTGATTGGTGCGGTTGGTCCGGCCGAGGCCCTGGATGGCTGCATCGGCCTTCCAACCGGGCTCAAGGAGGTAGTGGACCCGCAGACGCTGGTTCTTGGCCCCAAGATCGGCGTGGTAGCTGCGCCCTGTGCCGCCCGCGTCGGAAAAGATCAGGATGCGCTTCTGGTCGTCCATGAAGGCTGCGGTTTCCGCGAGGTTTGCCGATCCGGCCCGGCTTTCGACGACGAGCCGTGCCGAGTGACCCTCCCCCTTCCTCACGATGCGGCGCGAGCGGCCCGTGACCTCGGCCACGAGATCGGTACCGAACCGCTGGACGATCTGGTCGAGCGCCCCCGGCACGGGCGGTAGTGATGCCAGCTTCTCGATCAGCGTATCCCGCCTGCGAACCGCCTCGCGGCATTCGACGGGCTGGCCATCGCGGACGACCGGTCGGGAAGACAGATTGCCCTCGCTGTCGGTGAAGGGCTCGTAGAGCTGCACCGGGAAGGAATGGGCAAGGTAGTCGAGGACATATTCCCGCGGTGTGATGTCGACGCGGATGTCGTTCCACTCCTCCGTCGGGATCTCTGACAGGCGGCGTTCCATCAGCGCCTCTCCCGTCGAGACGATCTGGATCACCGCTGCATGGCCTGCTGCCAGATCGGCGTCGATAGCGGCGATCAGGGTGGGGGTTTTCATGGAGGTCAGCAGATGGCCGAAGAAGCGCTGCTTGGCGGACTCGAAGGCCGAGCGCGCGGCGGACTTGGCCTGCCGGTTCAGCGTGCCGGCATCCCCCGTGATGTTGGCGGCCTCCATCGCAGCGGCAAGGTTATTGTGGATGATGGCGAAGGCCCCGGCATATGCATCATAGATCCCGCGCTGCTCCGGCGTCAGCGCATGTTCCAGCATCTCGTATTCGACGCCGTCATAGGATAGCGAGCGCGCCGTGTAGAGGCCAAGCGACCGCAGATCGCGGGCCAGGACCTCCATCGCGGCAACGCCGCCAGCTTCGATAGCTTGCACAAATTCCGCCCGCGTCGAAAACGGAAAGTCCTCGCCACCCCAGAGCCCGAGGCGCTGCGCATAGGCGAGGTTGTGCACCGAAGTCGCGCCGGTGGCGGAGACGTAGACCACGCGGGCATTGGGGAGCTTGTGCTGCAGACGCAGGCCCGCCCTGCCCTGCTGCGAGGCCGTGACATCGCCGCGCTCGCCCTTTGATCCGGCGGCGTTGGCCATGGCATGGCTTTCGTCAAACAAGATCACCCCGTCGAAATCAGCCCCGAGCCAGTCGACGATCTGGTCGACGCGGGACTTTTTTGCGCCCCGCTCCTCGGATCTCAGCGTGGCATAGGTGGTGAACAGAATGCCTTTGGTCAGCGGAATGTCCTTGCCTTGGGCAAAGCGCGCCAGCGGCGTGACGAGCAGCCGCTCTTGCCCCAAGGCAGACCAGTCGCGCTGCGCATCTTCCAGCAGCTTGTCGCTTTTGGAAATCCAGAGTGCCTTGCGCCGTCCCTGCGCCCAGTTGTCGAGCAGAATACCGGCGGATTGGCGGCCCTTGCCAGCCCCGGTGCCATCGCCCAGGAAGAAGCCACGGCGGAAACGGACGGCGTCAGCGGCATCGTCGGGCGCAGCCGAGACCATGTCGCCGGTTTCATCGACAGTCCAAGACCCCGCGAGATACGCGCCATGTGCTTCGCCCGCATAGATCACCGTTTCAAGCTGCGCGTCAGAGAGCAGGCCACAGCACTTGACGGCAGCGGGCAGCTTGGGGCGGTAGCTGGGTTTCGGAGGCGTGACAGATGCCATGGCCGCCGACTGCACCAGCTTCGTCGGGTGCGGTGCCGCGCCGGGAATGTCGATGGCCTGCAGCCGGAAGGTCTCGTAGATCGCGTCAGATAGGCGCGCGGTATTGGCATCCTCGGTCGCATCGCGCTGCGTATAGGCCAGATCTTCAGCCTCGATTCGTGCACTGGACTGCTGGGGCTGGGCCGCAGGGGTCGCGCGCGATGTGCTGATGGCCGTGCGCGTGGCGCGGGCAGGATTTTCCGAGAAGGAGGAGGTGGTGCGATTTGCTGCCGCTATGTCAGGGTCCAGCGCGAGGCGTGGGGGGACACTGGCTGAAATCTGTGAAAGCAAAACGGAGACATCGGGCGATATCGGGCGCGCCAGATCGGCGGTGATGCCACCCGCCTCACCGCCCCGGCATTTGTCGAAGACCGAGAGGCGGGTTTCAAAGCTGGTGCCGTGCTTGGCGAAGGCGGCACCGGACACCGCACCCGTAAAGACCAGATGCGCGGATTCGGTCAGGCGGGTGAAGGGCTCGGCCCAGGCCAGGGCATCGGGCGCAAAGCCCGCACCAGTGATGGCGACCAGCCGTCCGCCGGGGGCCAGGCGCGCGAGCGCCGAGCGCAGATGCCGGGCTGTCGCCTCGGTGGTGCGGGCGTCGACATTGGCCACCGCCGAGAATGGCGGGTTCATCAGGATGACGCTCGGGCGCAGCCCCGCGTCGAGATGATCGTCGATCTGGGCGGCGTCGAAGGTGGTGACCGGACGGCCCGGGAACAGGCGACGCAGAAGATCGGCGCGGGTTTCGGCCAGCTCGTTCAGCGCGAGGCTGCCGCCCGCGATCTCGGCGAGGATCGCCAGAAGCCCGGTCCCGGCCGAGGGCTCCAGCACAAGATCGCGCGCGGTGATCTGTGCTGCAGCCAGTGCCGCCAGCCCCATGGGCAGCGGTGTCGAGAATTGCTGGAACCGCTCCATCTCTTCAGACCGCCGCGTATGGGTCGGCAAAAGGCCGGACACCTTGGCAAGAATCGGCAGCAGAGCCGCGGGCGAGCCCGCCCGGGCCAGGAGCGCACGGCCGAACTTCCGCAGGAACAAGACCAGCGCTGCCTCGCCCGCTTCATAGGCCAGCTTCCAGTCCCAGGCGCCGGTCGCGTCAGAGCCGCCAAAGACGCGCTCCATCTCAACGCGCAGGCGCAGCGCATCGATCTGGAAACCCTGCGCCAGATCGGGCTGCAGCGCTTCGGCCACGCTCAAGATCGCAGCGGCCGTATCGAGGGACGGGATGGGGGCAACAGGCGCAAGCGCGCGCTCGGTCGCAAAATGGGCGAGATGGGTCATCGGGAAACTCCGGAATGAGGAACAGGATCAGGCCCGGACACCCTCTTTCGGGCACCCTCAGGCCTGACCTTCCCCGGCCATCCTCTTCCTCTCAAACCCCATGATTTCCGCAGGTGGCTTGCTTTTGTTCCTATTATGTTCTATTTTACGAGCTACGCTAAGAAGGGAGATCCCCGATGGAAAGCACCACTTACGCCCTGCCCGCGACGCCCAAGCAGATCGCCTACGCCCGCGCGCTGGCCCTGCGCAACCAGACGCTTTTGCCGTGGGAGGTTCAGCAAGATCGGCGCTCCTTGAGCGTCTGGATCGACGCGCAGGCCAAGCTGAAGCCGGGCACGCAGGACAGCCGCCCGACATCAAAGCAGGTCGCCTTCGCCGAGCGTCTCGCCCGGATCAAACGCCGCGCCGTGCCGGATGAGTGTTTCCAAGACAAGGGGCTGATGTCGAAGTGGATCGACGGGAACAAGTGAGAGTGATCAGCTGAAAGTCAGTGAAGGGCGCGAAGCCTTGCTCGTGGAAGCTTTGGCGTAAAAACCGACTTGTGCGCTGAGCTTTAGAAACAGCGAGTATTCAATGGGAACAGCTTAGGGCTCCGACAGTGTCACGTTCGAAAGCAGATACTCCTCAAGTCGTTCGACCACTCTCAGGCAATAATCTGCAAACCGCTTCACATCCTCACCAATCAGCGTGACGGTCTCACCAGGTTCGTGATCTTCTGAGAAGCTCGCATAGTGTTCGTCTGCCACGCCGAGATTGTGGCCGAGAACGTGGCGCTTTTGAATGTTCAGACGCAGATTTTCGATTTCGAGATCGTTCAGGCCATCAAATGGGTCGATCCCAATCTTGGCAAACACACTCCTACCACGGTCAACATTCTGGAAAGCATTGCCGATCGCTTTTTTGCCGATGAGTTTTTCGACCATCTCGGGCAGATGCGTGCGAACCAAGTACGCATGAACCGTCTTCAGCGTCGCTTCAAAGGCGGTCAGAACATCTTCATGCGCGTTCCCCATGACGCGATAGGCAATCTCGCTTCTACCCTGTTCATCGAGGTCATCTGCCAGAGCAATCTGCTCCCCAACAATCTCAACCTCGCGACGAAAATGCATCGCTACGTTCGGTGCTCCGCAATCGGGACAGAACAAGGCGAGTGCGTAGACCCCGTAGGATCGACCGCATACTCCGCAATCTAGGCTGCGCAGCAAATCCTCTCGTATCGCAAGCGGTTCAACACGCCGCCGCGGCTTGTGCTCCATCTTCATGGAGATGAGGCCACCTTTTCCAAACTTGCGGTTGAAATCCTTGGCATATTCACCGAGCCAATCGCTCACATCATTTTCGACCAACCAGACCGCGTGCTTTTTCACCGCCGCAATATCATCAGCGTGTGTGAATTCCTCATCATCAGCCATATGGCCGGAATACGGACAGACCGTTTGCCCCGGCCCCGGCTCGCGACGCATGCGAGACCTGTTAACATCTGAGATCGTACGCTCTTCTGGTGCCTCACCCACTAGGAAGAGACGCGGGGCAGCATCCTCCTTTGGGGAATAATGATACACCTTGCCCGAAGGACTCGTTGGCCTGGGCAGCGAAAGTTCCATTCGATCCTGCGTTCCGCCCGTCCGATACTTTTCAAGATTGCGAAGCCTCAAGTCCTTCATGTCCTGCCTCCATCAATCTTCTTTCACGGTCGTGCGAGGGTTACGCTTTGCAAACCCCTCAGTCACGAAACGTCCGGTTTTGGCGCTGCGCGCCGACCCGGTCGCGCCGCCGCCTGTCTTTTCATAGACCGTCGTGTTGGGGCTGCGCTTTCCGTGCGCCGTGGTGACGTAGCGACCTGTGATTGCGCTGCGGTAATGCCCGTTGCCGCCTGATTTCTTTGCCATGCCCTCGGCCTCCATATCGTGTGCCAGAATCGATAACTGACCCAACATATACCATAGACGCCGCTCGGAACAAAGGTGGAACGAACCTCTCACTGCCCGAGAAGCTTTTCGCATAAAACCCGTTCCCATCGGAAAGGCTCCCTCAAGTTTTGAAAGCGGCATTCGCCCTGAGCGCGATCTCAGCACAGCGGTCCATCAAAACATCGAAGGGCTCTGGTGACGTGGCGAAGAGACCATCTTCGACCATCCGGCGGTAATCATCTGCGAGAACAATCAATGCCTCACCGCTTGGGACCAGTTGCAGATGTCCGGCTGTTGCTGCGCTGTAGTTAACTTTTGCGCCATCGGCGGTCTTTTCAGAGAAAAACATCGTCTTATGGCGAGCCACGGCATCCGCGAGCGCCCGATCTTCAGTGGCGGCAGTGGCAATGCCCGCCTCATCTAGCCTAGCAAGGTCGTGCCAGTGCCGCGAGAAGCGATCGCCGCGCAAACGTTTCTGCAAGCAGAAGACGTGGATAGCCGTCGCCTTCTCCCAGAACGTTCGCTCGGCATGCATCACGCGGGGACGAGCAACCGGAAACTCCACGCTTTCGATCACCGACGCGGCATCGCAAACAATGTCGCGCGCTGATGCCGGCTCTCCGGTAGAACGCGCGCCGAATTCCAGCATTACGCTCGGAGAAACGTATCCAGTGCCTTGGGCGAGGTGCGGGTAGTCGATGAACAGCTTGTCGCCGTCAATCCGAAGGCCGGCATCGATCCCTTCCCGATCAATTGCCTGCTGCAGGATCGGCTGGATGGTCCCGGCCACCCATTCAGGCAAAGCCTGTCGGACGCGCTTCGACCAGCGCCGCTCTTCGCTGGATGTGGCGGGCATGGCATCTTCACGGCCCTCGAGCAAATCAGGGATCAGCGCCCGGATATCGAATGTCAGATCCACATCCTCGGAAAACCGGTCAATGACCTGGTAGGCCTTCGACAGAGAGGTGCCACCCTTGAAGACGAGGTTTGTGCCGACGGGCGATCCAAACAATTGCTGGATCGCCCAGACCACCCAGACGTCCTTTTCGAGGAGGTGGGCTGGCCGGCCAAGCCGATCGGCTGCGACGCCAAGTGCATCCAGTCGGTCTTTGGCAGTGAGGCGCAGGAATGCCTCAGCCATGGACCATCCTTCCGATCAATCGTGCCAGCCAAGTCGGGAACTGCGGCGCGGCGGACACGAGTTCGGTCTTTGCCGTCTCCGTGAGCTTGGATCGCAGGATTTGCAGGGCCTTGGGAGCCTCATCCGGCCCGAGCCATGCCAGCGCACGGACGGCCTGGCCCGAGGTCTTGCTCCCAAGGGCCAACTGCCAGCGCGGCGCATGACGCAGTTCGACTGCCTGCCGGCCAAGGTTCAGCACACGGCTTCGTCCCGAGGTGAGGTAAACCGACTTGACCGGCACCTGCGTGGTCAGGCCCAAAGCGTTTGCCGCGGCAGCACCGCTCGGCACGATCGTCTCGCCCCGCTGCACAGCGAGCGCTTCAATCGCCTGTTCAGCGGACGGACTGCGCGGACCAAAGCGTGTCTGGACGGGGCGCATGTAGATGCCGCGGCCAGCGCGGATCAATTCGCCGCGCGCGGCCAGACGCGACAGCGTTTGATCGACCGCCGCGCGCGAGCCGAGGTGCAGCAGGCCCTTCGCTGCCAAGGGCACCCCCTCGGGCAACGTCGTCGCGACATTCATTATGCTCTCGGCCATGCGCTCCATGATCGCTCCTTTGTCAGAAATATACACAGATTTCTGACAGTTTTCAACCGTGCCGTCTCACCCGAAGCGGCGCCCCCCTTCGGTGAAGGTGTACTCGTTGACGATGATCCCCTCCTCTATGGCCTCGTCCGAGGTCAGGTGGCCGTATTCAGCCTGAAGCTGGCGGTAGAGCCAGCGGGCCAGATCACGCAGCGCCTCGGTCACGATCTCCTCGGCGTCTTCGGTCGGCGGCTGCCAGGTCGGGCTGTCCCGCGTGACGTCCACGGACATGGTGTATTCGTGGTAGTAGCGGCCCCGATGGCTGACCTCGGCAGCAAGCTTGTAGAAGTTGCGCCGCTGGATGGCCTGCAAGCGGTCGGCAATGCCATGCAGCGTCGCGTCGGTCGGGGCGTAGTCCCGGATGCGTGCAGCGACGCCCTTCGCGTGACCAAAGTACCCTTCGAACGACGCTCCGTCGCCCTGGCTCCAGAATCCTGAAAACCAGATGCAGGGTTTGGCCCGCGTCCCGCCGCCCATCAGCCGCACAGGCGTGGTTTTGAGCCGGACGCCGAGAATATCGCAGATGCGCTCGAAATCCTCGTAGACCGCGTCCCACCAGTCGTCGTGGGGCCCAAGCTCGCGATACCAGCTGCGCGCCCTCTCCTTGGCCGCCTCCGAGAGTTCGGGAAACTGGTAGACTGTTGTGCAGATGACCTCAGGCATCGACGTCCTCCCCGTTCAGCGCGGCGGCCAGCCATTCATGCGTGCTGGTCCAGCCGATGGATTTGCGGGCACCGAGATCGATGATATGCGCGCCGCCGCCGAAGGCGTCGAGGCGAGGCCGGGAACAGGTCAGCGCGTACTGGAACCCCCAGAGACCTGTGAGGTCGAGGTCTTCCGCAAGGCGCAGCACGAAGTGGATGACCGCCTCGACATCGCCGTGCTCGTCGTCATGGATCCAGAGGGTGCTGCCCTCGGGCGCGTCCTGGCGCTCAAGAGTGAAGCCCGAGACCTCCGGGTCATCGGCGTCCTGATCCGCGGCGCGCAAGCCCTGGAACAGGGCAAGGGCCCGGGCGGCTTTTTCGGGGCTGCCGACGTCGATCAGGCATGAGAAATGGGTGAAGTAATCCGCCATGGGGACCTCCTGAGATTGAGAAACCCGGGCCTTGGGGCCGGGCACTGGATTGAGATGAAGGGTTGGTTGGAAGCGATCAGCCGGTCGGATTGTCGCCCGATGCCTGCCGCGCGGCATGCGCGCAGAGCATCTGCCGGTAGAAGCGCTTGCGCGCCGTCCGGAAGCTGCGCACCGCGCGCGTGTCGGGGTGCAGCGCCCGGACCGCCGCGCGCAGAACTGTCTGGGGCGATGCCGTCGGCGACAGACCGAGGCGCTGATAGGCTGGATCGGTCATGTCAGCTCACCTCGACCACGGGCGAGGCGAGATGCGGATCGACCAGCGCCTCGATCCGCTCGGACCGGCCCATCCAGGGTTCGGGCCGGATGGCCTTCACCCAGTCGGCGAAGCTCGGGATGCAGCCGAGGTCTTCCTTCACGTGCTGTTCGCCGACCCAGCGGGTCGGGATGATGCGCCCGGTCGAGAGCGTGAGGGTCTGGCCGAAGATCGTCTCGGCCATGAAGATGCCCTCGGCATGATGACGGAGCGCCCGGTGCCGAAAATCGACGGTGATCTCCTTCCTCTGGTCGAACCAGGCATGCACCGCGATGAAATCATCGACCATGCCGCCCCATTTCTTCACTGAGGACAGGGCGTGGTGGTAGGGATGTGCCATCGTCGCCCCCTCAGAAATCGTGCGTGTAGAGTTCGGACGAGGTGAAGCGCTCGTTGAACTCGAGATGGATGCAGCGGGCCGCGGCGTCGAAGCAGAACTCACCCCAGGCGCCATCGTTGTTCTCCCAGCCGCCATGGGTGTCGGAGAGGAAATCGTAGGCCAGCTGCTCGACGACATCTTCCAGCGAGAGCTGCCGCATCTCCACCTCGGGGTCGTCCCAGGTGAGCGCGGCATAGGGGATTTCGGTCGCGGGAAAATCGACAGCCGTCTCACCCGCCCAGGCGCCGATGCTTTCGATCTGGCCGCTGTCACCGGCACCGTCGAAGGTCACGGTGACATGGGTGATTCCGGCGGCCATAAGGCCGTCGAACAGGCGGTCTTTGTTGCCGGGGCGCAAGGCGAGGGTCCGGGCCTCGCGTTCGGCATGCGCGGCAAGGATCGCCCCGAAATCGACGGTGGAAGGCCGCAGCGGGGCGGCCAGAGTGGGTTCAGTCTGGGTCATGGATATCTCCATTCGGTGAGGACAGGTCAGACCCCCGGGTGGCGCACTCCTCTGCGCCCCGAAGGCTCAAACCCTTCCCAGCCATCCTCTGTCTCTCGGGCGTCACGCCGCGATCTGCAGCGCCCGGGCGGCAAAGCCGCGCCAGAGCGGATCGACAAGGCGGGCATCCAGCAGATCGGCACGGTGACGCAGCCGCTGCGCCAGTTCAGGCTCGTGCCAATCAGTGGCGCGGCCAGCCTGGGCGCGAAGTTGAACGGCCTCGGTCACGACGGCCCGCGCCTCAAGAGCATTGGCGACAGGGTGGCACCAAGCCACTGCGCCATGACTGGCAGCCCCGGCAAGAACCAGTCGCTGGTCGCAATCAAGGATCGCCAGAAGCTGCGGCGCTGCATCGAGGCCGTTATCCTTTGCATGCTCAAAGGCCCCCTGCATGGCGTCGGCCAGCGTCGCAAAACGCTCAACAACCACGGGGGCAGCGGTGCCCGACATCAGGGCTGCCGGCGTCCGGTGCATCCGCGTCAGCGCGAAAGGCAGGCTGGGATCAGAAGCGACAGTTGCGCCATTTGGAACGGGCCCCATCGGGCGCGAGTTCGGCTGGATAGGCAGGGGAAGCTCAAACATGGAAATATCTCCGACGGCGCGGGAAGCCGCTCTCCCCGCCTCATCCGTCAAAGACCAAACCGCCGCCCTCTTCCTCGAAGGGGCGACGGTGATGGATCTAGCCACAGCGTCAGAGTTTGCCGAGACCCCGCAGGCTCAGCTCCGTCCCGGCGCCGACGATGATGTGGTCATGCAGCGTCAGGCCGAGAAACTTGCAGCCCTTCTGGATCTCCTTGGTCATGCTCAGATCGGCCTCGGACGGCGTGGGATCGCCCGACGGGTGGTTGTGGATCAGGATCAGGGCGCTGGCGTTCAGCATCAGCGCCCGCTTGATCACCTCGCTCGGATAGACCGGCACATGATCGACCGTGCCGGTCGACAAAAGCTCATCGGCGATGATGCGGTTCTTGCGGTCGAGATAGAGGACATGGAATCGCTCGATGGGACCTCGGACGGTCAGAGCGTTATGCCGAAGTCTGCATAACGCTTTTTATGCCGAGGCCGAGATTATGCCGATGTTGGTTTCTAGATCGTTGTTTCTGGCGGAGATCGCTGGGAAGGGGTTGGCATAATCAGAGAGCCTCGAGGAAGGCGAGGAGATTGTCAGTTGGCCGGAAGCGGCCGGGCTTCATGGTGATCGGGGCTGTCCTTTCGAGGGCTCTTTCCTTGATCTGCAGATCCGCGTGCAGGTAGATCTGGGTCGTTTCGATCTGTTCGTGGCCGAGCCAGAGTGCGATCACCGAGGTGTCGATCCCGGCGCGCAAGAGGCGCATGGCGGCAGAATGGCGCAGCACATGCATGGAGACGCGCTTCTTTGCCATTGTTGGACATTTGCTCTGCGTTTCCGCAACGTATTTGGCCAGCCTGCGCTCAAGCGCATCGCGGCTGAGGGCGCGTCCGGTCTGTGTCGGGAACAGCGGGTCCCCAGGCTGTCCCGCCCGCTCGGCAAGCCAAGCCCTTAAGATCCCGATGGTGCCGGATGTGAGCGGCGTGATGCGCTGCTTTCGCCCTTTGCCGGTGCAACTGACATGCGCACCTGCTCCGAGTTGGACATCGGCACGGGTCAGCCCGATCAGCTCAGACGCCCGCAGTCCTGTCTGGGCTGCGAGACTAAACAGCGCCGTGTCGCGCCGCCCGGTCCAAGTCGCCCGATCCGGAGCGGCCAGCAGTGCATCGATCTCGGCCTCGGCTAACCAGGTCACCAGCCGTCGCTCAAAGCGCTTCGGCGGTATTGCGAGAACGCGTTCGATGGTGGCGGCATGTTCGGGATGGCGCAGGGCTGCATAGCGGAACAGGGAGCGGATCGCGGCCAGCCGGGCGTTGCGGGTGCGCACGCCATTCTGTCGTCCGTGCTCTAGATGGTCCAGGAAAGCACCGATAAGCGGCGCATCGAGGTCGTCAATGTCGAGTCTGACCGGTGACTTGCCTTGTCGATCCGCAGCAAAGACCAGAAGCAACCGCAGGGTGTCACGATAGGCTTGAATCGTGTTGGCACTGGCCTGACGCTGGCGGACGAGGCGGTCAGTGAAGAACGCCTGCAGGGTCGTTGCGAGCTCAGTCATGCTTCACCTGTAAGGTGACGCTCAAGCCTATCGCCGGCCAAGCCCAGCAACTCTGGTGCTGCCGACAAGTACCAGTACGTGTGCTTGGGGTCGGCATGACCAAGGTAGGTGGCCAGAGTGGCCAAGCGGGAGCCGGGTGCACCCGTTCGATATCCGTCGGCGATGGTGCTGACGGCGAAGCTGTGCCGTAGATCGTGAATCCGGGGTCGGCAGGTCGGCGAACGCGGAACGATGCCGCAATAATGCAGCAGCTTCTGGAAAGTAGGCTGCACGATGTTGTAGCGCAGCCGCTTTCCAGTTGCACTGATCAAGAGAACCGGCGCGCTGGAAGGACGCGGACGATCGGATCGAAGAAGGTAGTTCTGCAAGACAGCGACTGTCGTCGGATGCAGGGGCAATGCCCGTGCCTTGTCAAACTTTCCCTTTCGGATCGTCACTATGCCGTCGCCGATATTGAGGTCGTCACTATCGAGGCCGATCGCCTCGCCAATCCGCATGCCGGTCACCGCCAGCAGGCCGATCAGCACCCGGTAGGTGGCCTGTACGTGTGATCCGGGCAAGATTTCCGTGGCGCGCATCAAGTCGGCCACCTCCTGTGGGGTGAAGAGGTAGGGCGTTGTGCGCCGTCTTCGTGCTGGAATGAGATCGTCTGGCGGCACTTCGCTGACCCCGTCGAGCGTATGCAGGTGCCGGGCGAAGATACGCACGTCAGCCAGTCGCCTATTGGTCCAAACAGGATCTGCGCCTGAAGGAAGCGTTGCCCAGGCGAGCGCTGTCACGGTCCGAACATGGGTCTCGCCACGTTCCTCTGCGAACGCAACAAACTGGCGAAGACGTCGCTCGACCTGATCCATTTTGTAGCCCAAGGCACGCCGCATCGTCAGATAATCGGCAAGGGCACTTCGGAGGTGGCTCATTGCGCGTCCTCCGGCCAAGAACGCGCGATCAGGCGCAGATTGGTGCGGTCGACCTTGGCGTAGATCGCGGTAGTTTGGGCTCGGCGGTGACGCAAAAGCTGTCCGATCTCAGACAAAGAGGCGCCGGCGCGCAATAGCTCTGTCGCTGCAGTGTGGCGAAGCAGGTGCGCATGAACGCGCCCAAGGCCAGCACGCTGGGCGGTTTCCGCCACGATGGTGCTGACCCGGCTCGGGCTGAGTGCGCGATGAGGTGCGATATGCCGGACGAAGACCATACGACCCTCAGCCTTCGTGGGTCGTGCGTGGCGCAGGTATTGGGCAACGGACTGACCGACATCTGCCGGAAGGGGTAGCCGCTCATGACGGTTCCCCTTGCCATGTACGCAGACCGTGCCAGCGCGCCAGTCGATATCATCAAGCCCAAGCTTGGCGACCTCGCTGCGCCGCAGGCCTAATCGAACAAGCAGGGTTAAAATCGCCAAGTCGCGCACGCCGTCGGTCGAGCTGATGTCGCAGGCAGCGAGAAGCCGTCGTACCTGATCGCGTTCGAGTCCCTTCGGCAGTCCTGCAAGTCGGCGGTGTAAGACTGAAGGTACAGCCGGGGCCAGCGGGCGCTCCGTGACGCCGTCGAGGTGTAGGAACCTGAGGAAAGACCGCAGCGCCGTGAGGGTCAGCTTCGCCACGCCTGTGTTCCGCGAAGGGCACCAAGCCACCACGAAGGATGTGACATCGGCGGAGGTCAGGCTCGCAAGATTGAGACCGCTATCTTGAATACGCGCGTCAAGGAATGGCCGCAGACAATCGACATAACGATCCACTGTCGTCCCACTAAGACCACGCTCTGATCTCAGGAATCGCCGGTACTGGTCCAAGATTGGACCAGCGGGGCCGAGTTCCTTGAGTGCTTCGGGGTTGGGCACCAAGCCCAGCCCGCGCAAATGGTGGAGAATGTGACCCAGTGCCTTGGGCGTCTTTAGCTTGCGCACCCCTGCGGCGCGACGATCGCCCATGAACCGATTAACCTGAACCTCCGATAAATTGCTCAGCTCCATCTGCTGGCCCGCTAGCCAAGAGAGCAAATCATTCAACAGCCTGCGCTGCTTCCAGATCGTGTCAGCGGCGTAGCCTAGCTTATGCAAATTCTCCTCGAGGCCCACGGAAAGGGCCGTGACAGGGTTCTTGACCCGTTTCTTCTTGAGTTTGTTCATCGTGAGGTCTCCTCGTTTCGATGCGAAAAAGGAGACGATACCAAGCTTCAGGCCCGAGGATTATGCCAACAGGAATGATGTCGATTGCTTCTTATTCAGATGCTTACACGGCTATGTCGGCATAATCCTAGCATCGGCATAAAAAGCGCAATAGTCCATCAGCGCTTGCCAGCTCCCGATCACCGGGTTCTGGCTGAGGTAACGGCCGAGGATATCGCGGGCCTCGAGAATGACGGTTTCTTCTTGGGGGGTCATGGGCGTCTCGCTGAAATGCGCACACCGAAGCCCCCTGCCCTTTCGGGGCAAAGCCAGCGGCGTGCATGTTGAGAAAAAGGCTACAGCGACCGCCCCGGTGTCGGGCGATCGCTGCGTGGGGGCTCTGTCAGCCGACCCGGTCGAGGAGCTTCTTCGCGCGCCCTTCCATTTCGAGGCGCGCATCCTGCTGGGTCTTGTCGCGCGCAAGCCGCGTGATGCCCTGCACGAAGTCGAAGATACTCTCGGGCGGGCGGCCCTCTTCCATCAGCACCTTCTCGATGATCTTGCCGGACTCCGCCTTCGAGAAGCCCCGCTTGCGCAGGAAATCCGCGCGATCCTCATCGCTGCGCGCCACGATCTGCTGCCGCGCGGCCTTGATGCCGTTCACGAAGCCCTGCGGCGAGGAATTGGCGAAGCGCGTCAGCGCCGGGGCCGCCTCATGGGCAAAGCGGGAGGCGGCGTATTTCGAATGCCGGATGCGGATCTCCTGAAAATCCTCGACCCCCCACAGATTCCTGTTTTGACACACCGCCCGCAGGTAGAAGCTCGCCATGCCGAGGGTTTTTGCGCCCACCTCCGAATTCCAGCAGTAGAAGCCCCGGAAGTAGAGATCGGGGGAGCCGTCCGGCAGCTTGCCCGCCTCGATCGGGTTGCGATCATCGACCAGGAACAGGAAGACGTCGCGGTCCGAGGCATAGAGCGTGGTCGTGTCGCGGCTGATCTCGACATCGGGGTTGTAGACCCCGGTCGACCAGTCCAGCACGCCCGGCACCTTCCAGCGCGTGTCACCGGTGCCATTGCCCGCGATGCGCTGCACCGCCTCGACCAGCTCGTGGTCATGGATGCGGCCATAATCGGGGCCGGTCACGGCGCGCAACTCCGTGCGGCCATCTTCGGTCTCAAAGGTCTTGACCTGCTCAGCGCGGTGGTTGGTCAGGCCATATTGCAGGTTGATCCCCGCCAGCGGCGCGGGCAACTGCCGCAGATAGGAGGCCGGCGCGCCGACAATGCTGGCAAGCTGGCCGAACGCCCAATGCGTCGGCGCGACAGGCGCCTCGGCTTTCGGCAGCATCAGGTGCAACCGCTCGGGGTTGTCGCGCGCGGCCTCGACCTGGATATCCGCCGTCTGCACCACACGGCTGCGGCTGCGCTCCGACCGGCCTTTCACATTGGCCCAGAGATCATCGAGCGACAGATACCGCTCGTCATCCGGCCGGTTGAACCACTCGGACGACACCCGCCCGTTCCGTTCACCCCGGCTCACATCCACTTTCCAGCCACCAGCCCGCGCCGGCTGTACCGGATCCAGAACTTCTACAACGCCCATCGGCTATCTCCCGTGACAGGCGCCGGGAGCCACTCTCCCAGCCTTCAACCCGTCACCGGGAAACCGGCACTCCTCTTACTCTCGAAAGATTCTTAGAAGGCAGAAATGCGGGCAATCGTAGTTTCGGGCAATCATCAACCGTCGTCGTCTTTTCTGGAAACCCGCCCAAGCCTTGAGAGCATACGTGCCCACTCACCTACATCGGTGGAGAGCTGAGCTTCGGGTTCGGAACGTAGCTTGCTAATTTTATTGGCTGATTGCGAAACCGAATTGCCAGACAGGGTTCCTGATGAACGTGGGCGCTTCTTGGCGCGTGCATGTGGTTGCGGCTTCCGAGCCTTTTGAGGTTTGCTACCTGAGGTTCGTTTCTTTTGCCTAACTGGTTTCACTTGGGAGACGCCAGATAACGCAATCAGAAAAAAAGCAAGGCGAGGAGTCCAATGCGAACCATCAGCAGTCACACGGCCTGTTTCATTCAAATAGTGGGAAACAAGTTTGGGCCCCACTATCCCCTTTTTGGCGAAATCTTCGAGGACAGAACGCAATGTTCCTGACATGTTGGCAGTTCGGCCGCTTCCTAACCCAAAGTGCCTCCTCTCGGATGGCATAAGTTCTGAAACCTCATTGGGAATAACACTTGGGTCAAGATCCTTCTCCAGCGCCTCGAAGTCCATTATCCGGTCACCGTTGGTAACCTCGATGTCTTCAAGTGACAATGGATGCAGAAAAGAGAACGCCTCTCCACGGCGACTGACGAGGTCGCCTTCAGATAGAAGCGGCTGATCACAGTAAATGAAGAAACGATGTTTCTGATGATTTTCACTTGAAAGGTCTTCAACCTGAACTTCCATCAGGAAGTCTGCAAAATGGACTTCAACTACCACTGCAAGCTTCCACGATTTTTTTCTGGCTTGCCGACCTACAGGTAGTATTCTCTGGTCGATTTTTTGCTCGGCACCAAGAATTTCTTTGATTTCAGCAACTGGTCGGCTGGAGGGGCGAGCACGCACAGAGCCAGAGGCGGGGCGCCCGTTGTCGGTGCAAGGGTGCTTCGCCCAGGGTTTTCCAAGTTCATCAAAGAAGACGCGGCTACCGTGTTCATTGGAATAAAAATAGACGGGCTGACCGCAGACGGGGCAGGATGCATTGGGATTGACGAAGCAGCGAGAGTAGCTTGTTGCACCGTAGCCTTTCAGCGTCTGCGTCGCATGGCGCTTTTCATACTCGGAGTAGATCGGCCGAAGTGTCTTTATTTCGGGCGCGACGGAGGCACCTCCACCGTTTCGGTTACCGCCGCCAACGCACCACCCACATGTGCACCAAGGGTAATGATTGTGTCCGGTCAATTTGGCACCAAAATTCCAATACTAGTTGCAGAAATTTGCATCATTAATGCTCATTTCGGAAGTCCCCTTCCCCAGTTTCTATCAGCCTCGAAACACGTATCGAGGCTTCGCAGCCTTCCACCAAGCATAATGCTTGGTGGAAGGCTGCGAAGCGAACGAATGCGCGTGCAACGTGGATCCGTCCCGGCGAGGGCACTTTGTGCTCTAAGCCGCCTCGCTGCAATCCCGCGAACCCGGCAGGTTGCCCCACCGGGCCCGAGGGGGAGACCCCGTTCCTCAGAACGGGATCTCGTCGTCGCGGTCGACCAGCTCGGGGTTTTCGTTCTCAGCCGACTTCGGGCGGCTCAGGAAGTCGACCTTCTCGGCGATGATCTCGCAGCCGTAGCGGTCGTTGCCCATGCTGTCGATCCACTTGCTGTAGTGGATGCGGCCATGGACGAGGACCTTCATGCCCTTTTCGCAGTGCTCGGCGACCGTCTTGCCGAGACCGTTGAAGCAGGTGATGCGGTGCCATTCCGTGTCCATGATCCGGTAGCCGTTCTCGTCGCGCAGGACGCGACCCTCCGAGAGGCGGGGGCGTGAGGTGGCAAGGCTGAAGTTGGTGATGTTGGTGCCGCCCTGGGTGGTGCGGGTTTCGGGTTTTTGACCGATGTTGCCGGCGAGGATGACGATGTTTTGCATGATTAGCTCCTGTGTTTCCTGTCTTCGGGACCGTCCCTTCGACAAGACCCGGAAAAAGCCCGTCGGGTGATGCGTGCACGGTGGACAGCATGGACACCGGAAACCCCCAAAGGACCGGGGTGGAGCGGGCAGGACGCCATAGGCGGCCAACACGGCCCGGGCTGACGCGGGGTTGCGCGCAGGAGACCGAACGGGATTAGGGGATTGTCAGTCGAAGGGATGGCCCAGAAGTCAGAGAGGCGCGGGGAGCCCATGCCAGACCCTGTCATCCTGCCAATCGGGACCCCCTGAACCCAAGCCCAGCACTCCACTGGCGGCACCGAATATAGTTCAACCAACCCTCGTCACATGCCCCTGCCTACGGGAGTTGCGAGCCAATGCCCCGGCGGGCTATCGATACCGGAACATTCAGGACACGAGGCATAGCATGGCTGATTACGATCTCGAGGCGTTGTCGCTTCCCGAGCTGAAGAAAATGCAGAAGGACATCGCCAAGGCGATCTCCACCTTTGAGGCTCGACAGAAGGCGGAAGCCCGCACCAAGGTCGAAGCTGTGGCCAGAGAAATGGGCTACTCTCTGGCCGAACTTGTCGGCACTGAGATGAAAACCACGCGGGTGCCTGGAGCGGCGAAGTACCGGCACCCTGAGAACCCGGCGCTCACTTGGTCCGGTCGAGGGCGCAAACCGCAGTGGTTCGTGGAGGCGTTAGACGCGGGCAACACAGCGAGTGACCTAGCCATAAGTTGAGGGTGTGGGCGACGCGATCAACCCTGAACCGCCTTTCTATACAGCATCGGGAAATGACAGGGCTGGACAGAGCGGACAATTAACTGCCGAATCGGGTGATCGTCACACTTTCATGGATCCGGCTTTGCAGTGCTACTTCACCACTCGCAGCGCCGGTTTGTGCGGCTCATTAACGGCCCGTTGATCTGGCGATAGTCGGAAAATAAGGGCCTCGATTTCCCCCAAAGGAATCCCAAGGTCTTTGGCGATGTCGTCCTTAGTCATGCCCTTTGACCAAAGAGCGGCCAAGACCTTTGCGAGCACGGTCGAAACCTCACGCTCGATTCCGTCTGGCTCGCCGCTTCGATAGCCTCGCTTCCCAAGCTCGATCAGCAAAGAACGGTAGTTCCATTCGCTGATATAGCCCAGAGAATTGAGGCGGTATGCCAAGGCCATGGCCGATACCTTCCAACGCTTCTTGGCCGAAATGATCTGCCCAACTGTGAAAAGGTGCGCATAGTCCATCATGTCGTTTTCGGGCATGAGGAATGCCGATGCAAATCTGTCGGCCTGCGTCTCTGCCTCTTTGTCGGCTTTCGACCCTGCGTGGTGATGCAAGACAAGGTGTCCAAGCTCATGTGCCGTATCAAAGATGGACCGTTCCGCCGTCTTCTCTTGGTTCAAGAAAACATAGGGATGTTCCCCGCGCCAAAACGAGAAAGCGTCAACATGCTTGGTCGCTTCCGACAGGGAAAGGACGCGAATACCCTTTGACTCGATCAGCTTGAGAACGTTTCCTATAGGCCTGTCGCCTATGCCCCAATGCTGGCGCAGAAGGCGGGCGGCGACATGCGGGCGGCTGCGCTCTTTGCTCAGGTCGATAAGGTCGGCTGCGGGCAGGTTGAAGCGGGAGTCGATCCACTCGTAAAGCTCGATTCCCAACGATCCCGCTGCTTCTGCAGCTCGGCGCTCTTTGGCCTTCATACGCGACAGACTGCGGAAGCTAACGGCGTCGGTATCAATACGCTCTGGCGCTTCCCGGTAAAAGAAATCAATTGGATAGGAAAGCGCGAACGCGAGGCGCTTCGCTGTCGCTTCATCGGGCGGATGCCCGTTTTCATACTTTGAGAGAGTGACCGCAGACACGCCTACGCGCTCTGCGAGTCCCTTCGCTGTCAGCATCCGCCGTTCGCGGGCTGTTTTGAGACGATCTGCGTTGAACATTAGTGTTTGAAGGAAACGGTGATGTCGAAGTCTTCAATGGGGCCGGTATCGGTTTGCGGGTCTGCCTCCCAGTCGCTGTCAGGCGAATAGATGTATATCCGTTCCATCCAGTGAACAAACTTACCCTTTTCGATCACGGGACAAGACAGTTCCACACTGCCATCAAGGCCAACCATGACATAGTAGGTACGGATACCGTCCTTCAATACGGCGGTGAGGGGGCCGGGTTTCATACCTGCGTTGACGAACAAATCGGGTCCAGAAAGGCTTTCCGCGCCGCTACCCTTTTCGGAGCGTGGCAGGGGCGGCATATTGACACAGCATTTATCAACGTTCTGGAAGCCAATGCGGACAGTGCGATCACGTTTTACAACCGCTTCAATGCCGCAAGTTCTGTCCGGCACGTAGTCAGGACCGACAAGCTGCTGGCGGAGTTCGCCAACGCCGTGAATGTAAGACAACATTCCAGCCGCGTTGAGCGGCATGGAGGGGCTGGCGTCGTCCGCATAGGCGCGGGCGGTTTGTCCGATAGCCATGATCTGCTGGCGAGTGACGCCAAAGTCCTCAAGGCGGGTTTCAACGTCCACCAGCGTGGAGACTATCACGGTGTTGAATGACGGCAATGCTCAGCCCCTTTAAGATTTTCTACATCATACGATGTTGTGTTTCTTAAAGGCAAGTGAAATTTTCCCGATGCTTCGATGGTTGCAATGTCAGCCCGCTGCTTTGCGCTGCCATTCGTGCGCTTCGCGGTGAAGGTCGGCTCCCAGCGGCCTGTGCGCACCACGATCTGCGCCAGGGTGGCACACCGGCGTTCTTCAGATCGGCATCGCCGATCACTTGGTCGCCGATAGGCCCGGAGGCGCACCTGCGCCGTGCCCGGGCCCTCGGGAAGTGAGGCCAAAGCCTCACCCGAAGGGATCGTACTCCGAGACGATCACGACCTCGTCCCCGTCGATTTCATCGGCGGGGACGGCGCCGAAGGTTCCATCCCCTGCCTGGAAGACGACGATCGAGACCATGAGCGTGGCGGCGAGGGAGGCGGCGAAGGCGTGTGCATCTTTGCGGGACATCTGTTTGGCTCCTGTCTTGGAGGCGGGGGACCATCCCCCGCGCGACAGGACCCCGCAGGCCCGAATACTGGCTGACATCACCGGGTGCGTTCGGACTTGCTCCGAATCCGCCCGGCGGCACGGGCTTGCCCGTAGTCCGACCCCTCGTGGGTTGATCTCGAAGACGGGATTCGGGGCAAGGAAGGGAATGGCGAGCGGGGGATAGTGCCCTGACGACTGGAGCCGGTTGTCCCGCTGATGCTTTTGCCTCCAACCTCCCGGCCTAGATCTTGGTTGAAGACGTCCTTCCTTGGGGATGGCTCCTTTGGCGCCCCGCGACATCGCGAGACAAGGTTGTGATGGATGAGAGGCCCGCGCTTGGGCGGGCCCCTCGGTTTCAGTTGGGCTCAGGCGGCCAGGTCCGCGCCCCCTGCCCTTTCGCCATCTTCATCGGCGACGATTTCAAGTCGCGCATTGCGGTATCCTTCCTTGGCGATCCAAAGCTCGGCCGCAGTCATGGATTCCGCCAGATGCAGCAGCTCCGTGTTGCCGCCGAAGTCGAGAAGCACGCGCACCTGCCCGGGCTTCGGGTCCTCGGCCACCTCGAAGACGAGGGCGCTGTCAACAGAATGGCTGCGCATGATGGTCACGAGGATCACCCCGTCCGAGGAGAAGTTGCCCTCATGCAGCGTGAACGACGCGGGAGCCGTCCATGTCGGATAGGGCCGAGGTGGTTCCTTTTTAACAAGGCGGCCGACGCCGTTAGAGCGCTCCCAGGCTGCGAGCTTCTTGGTGAAGCGTGCCGGTGGCTTGGGGCTGCCGTCGGTGTAGCGAATGAGCGCCCCGAGGGGGGCTGTGTCGATGATGGTTGTTGCAGACATGATTCCTCATTCCGAATGCGAGTAATCGCACTCATCTTATTGATATTGTTATGTTATAGGGTGATTTGGGGCGGAATGCCCGCCCCCCTGCTGGAACACGTTATTCCGCGGCCAGCATCGACGCGCCTTCAGCAGGCAGGTCATCCGTCAGGAATGCAGGAAGGTCAGCCTCACTGACGCTGTCGGCCACTTCGGCATCGACATCCGCCCCCTGCCCTTCGGCATGGCCCTCACCGTCCAGCGCCACGAGATCGTTCCGGCGCAGGACCTCGGGCAACCAGCCGCTGCCCTTCAGCAAGCGCTCGGCCTCACTGGCCATCTCGCCTTTCTTCAGGTGATCGAGGAGTTGGGCAGTCCCCTCCCCTTTCGCCTCGCGCACGGCCTCGAGGATGCGGGCCTTGGGCACGCGGTTGAGATAGGTGTCCACCGTCGGCTCCCATCCCGCCTCCACCATATCGAGACCTGTCGCGCGCGCCACGAGATCGGCATGCGCCATACGACGGGTCAGTCCGCCTGCGGAGATGCCTGCCCCGTATGGGTTCACCTTCTCATGCAGAGCATTGACGCCGAAGCTGAGGCAATGCGCCAGCAAGGCCAGCCGACTGCCCTGGTCGAGAACCGTCAGATAGTCCCAGAGTGCTGCATCATCGCCAAGCGGCAGATTGGCTTCCCATTCCGCGTGACGCTCGTCGACCAGCTTTGCCACCACGCTGTCCTTCAGATCGGGCGCCTGCGCCGACATATAGACCTGACGCACGGATGCCTCGAGACAGCTTCCCGAAGCAGAGGAGGTGCGGAAGGTGTCCGTCACCAGCTTCAGCAGCAGCAGCGTCAGCGCGACATCCGGCGAGCGCCCGATCGCTTCACGCAGCGCCAGCGTCCGGTGGGCCGTCAACTCCATGACCAACCGCTCGGGCAGTGGCTTCAATGCCCCGTCGTCCTCATCCTCCGGCAAGTCTGCTCCGATCAGCTGGCCACCCGACGTGATGACGGTTCCGCCATGAACGGCACTGCCATGGCCATCGGTGAGATCACGATCAGCCCCCTGCCCCGCCAGCGCAGGATCAGCACCATCCTGGACCGCGGTCTCGTCAACGGGCTCATCCTGTGGACGCACATAGCCGCGATAGACTGCCAGAGCGCCGTAGCGGTCGAGCGTGACGAACGCCCCTGCCCGCCCGATCTCCTCCGCGTCGAAGATCAACGGCCGGGTCTCGATCTTTTCCATCTCCGTTTCCAACACGCCAAGCCGCGCGTCGATCTCTTCAGGGATATCATCCTGACCTGCGTATTCTTCTTCCAGCGCCCGGTACTCGGCGAGAAGCTTGGCATGGGCCGCGCCTTCGTCATCCGTCATCGGTGCCGGATCGCCGGACAGGGACCGCAGGCCGTGGCTGTAGCCGTAGGGCAGGTCGAGTGCGACCTCGATCCACTTCCAGCCCTCAACTGCAACCGTCTCTGCCTCGGCCTGGAGTTTTTCCGTCACCAGCCGATCAAGCAGGGCAGGGTCTTCGAGCCAACCTCCATCATCGCCTTGGAACAGGTCATGCAGCATCGTGCCGCCCGCCGCTTCATAGGCATCAACACCCACAAAGACCGCGCGTCGGTCAGACGCCCGGACCGAGGTCTCGGTCAGCATGCGCCGGATTTGGAATGGCTCCTTGTTCCAGGATGAATGGATCACATCCCAGACCTGAACCTGACGCGCGTGATCGGGGTTCACGGTGAAGGCCATAAGCTGCTCCAGCGTCATGCCATCCTCGGCGTAGATCTCAAGCAGGGTAGGGGCGACGGAAGCGAGTTTCAGGCGCTGCTTCACGATCTGCGGCGTCACGAAGAAGGCGGCGGCAATCTCTGCATCGCTCTGACCCTTGTCCCGCAGCGCCACAAACGCGCGGAACTGATCGAGCGGGTGCAGGGCGACGCGCTGCATGTTTTCTGCAAGGGAATCGTCTTCGGCCAGGATGTCGGACGCAGCATCGCGCACGATGCAAGGAACGGGCGTGGTCTTCGCCAAACGCTTCTGCTTCACCAGCAGGGACAATGCTTGGAACCGGCGGCCACCGGCCGGGATCTCGAACTTGCCGGTCTCGGTCCCATCATCGTCCAATACGGGCCGCACGCTCAGGCTCTGTAAGAGGCCGCGGCGAGCGATGTCTTCGGCCAGTTCCTCGACGGACACGCCAGCCTTGATGCGCCGCACGTTGGACTGGCTCAGCACCAGCTTGTCAAAAGGGATATCCCGCGACGGGGACAGGGTGACTTTCTGGACAGCTTTGGTCATCAGATCTTCTCCACGACGGGCGCCGGAAGCCACTCTCCCGATCTCACTTCCCGTCACC
This sequence comes from Roseibaca calidilacus, assembly GCF_001517585.1. Taxonomy (NCBI): domain Bacteria; kingdom Pseudomonadati; phylum Pseudomonadota; class Alphaproteobacteria; order Rhodobacterales; family Paracoccaceae; genus Roseinatronobacter; species Roseibaca calidilacus. The sequence continues at coordinate 56,452 of NZ_FBYC01000002.1, forward strand.
CTCAAACCAACACTCCTTTCCCTCTCGCGGTTGTTCTTGACCGCGGTCAAGAAGTTCATGTGGGAGCAAGTTGTGTGCGTAGGATCCTTTCGAAATAGGCGTCAGGGTGTTTGATCGTGTCTGCTCTTGCTATCAGGTAGTCGAAGACGAGAAGCAGTTTTCCCGCGCCAGCTTTCTGGATGCCATGCCGCAGTTCGTCTTGGCTTATTCTAAGCAATCGACCGAGGTCGTATAGAATGCGGGTGAGAGCTTCTCCTGTACGCGGCGGTTCTGGGAAAAATCCTGCAACATGGGTGAAATCTTCCCATGCCATGCGTGCTGGGTCTCGGTTCATCGTCGGTTTGGTTTTTTCGGTTTGTTCACCGCGATTGGCCGTAGAAGGAGCAATCTTTTTAATATCTTTTTTTATAGACTCTATGTGCCGGACATTTTGTCCGTTTGTGGCGGGCAGATCGTTGGATTCTGGTGCATAAGGTCGGTGTTCGATGGCTTGTAAATTATCTTCGGAACCAGCTTTTGCTGCGGCATGGTGTTCACCGTAGCTTGCGTCGGTATCGGCTCCGAGGGCTCTAAGTTCCGAGATAACGCTCAGGACTGCATCAACGGTTAATGTTGCTCGACGCAGGATATTTCTGATCGTGTTGAGGGTAGAGAGCTTTGCTTCATCGAAGCGTGTTTGTTGGAGTAGCGAAGCTCGTAGGGCCAACGCCTCAGCCTTCAGTGAGCGCAAGCGCTCGTGTTCTTCGGTGAGTTGCAAGGCTTGCGTCGCGAGCGAGCCGTACCTCTGGATCAAGGGCTTCAGGTCGATGCCGAAGGCATCTCTGATAACGCCTCCATACCGCAGCGGAAAGCGTTTGCCATTTGCTGAGTTCTTGCGTTCGATCAGTTCAGCAGCTGAGAGGCGTCCCAGGCTGCGTCGAAGTGTTCTCTCATCGAGTCCATTTGCGCGCTCTGACAGAGAAGCGTTCGACGGGAACACGACAGTGAGCGTAAGTCGCTGGCTGTCCTGAATCTCACGTTCTTTTCGGGGTAGGAAGCTAATGAGCGCGGTCAGAACGGCGAGGTCATTGGTTGTGAGACCGAGCTCCTTCCTCAGTACGCGAACCGGGCCCAGAAGCTCGTAGGGGTTAGGGCAGGGCAGAGATATCCGTTCCGCCAGGGCGGTCGTTGTTTCAGTTGCATGTCTCATGGTGTTTCGGAAGAAAAAGCTTCCCCGTTCACCGCGAGCGGTGTTGAAATCGATTCGTTTTGGGGGTATCAATCAGGTGTCGAGACTGATTGAGGCCCTTCGGAAGCATCGCTTTCGGGGGGTCTTTCTTTTTCTAGCCGGTCCTCCTTTCGTTCTCTGCTCGTTTCTGTTGATGTCTTGACCGCGGTCAAGACACGGGGTCGTCACTCTGGCCTGTCTTGACCGCGGTCAAGAAGCTCTGTGACCAGCTTCCGGACTGCCTCCTCAACACGAGGGACAAGATCCGCGTCCACATCGATGGTGATGCGGTTGCCTTTTCGGCCGATCTTCACGCGCTCACTGGGACGTGTCTTCTGCGTCGACGATTTGGTCGCTGTCAGCAAGGTAACCGCCGCTTCGAGACGGTCGGGGCCCGGTACGTTGCGAGGGATTTCGCCGGCAACTTCTCGGGCTCTCGCGACGTCTTTCTCGCACAGCCTGAAAAGCTTTTCCCAAACCCGTCGACCAACGCCGTGTGCAGGTCCGATAGCCTGGATTAGTTCCATCGGGATGCCTGTAGCGATACGGTTCATCCGCGAGACGAGCGATTCATCGATCTGAAGTGCCCGATACGCGATCGTTTGAGCGTTCTTGCGCGTTTCGTCGGTTTTCCCAAGTTCTCGAATGATCCCGGCGACAAACAGAGCCCTTTCGATGAACGATGGATCTTGGCGCGCATTATTCTCTACGCCTTGGGCAATGAGAGCTTCCTCGTCGGTCATCTCCATGACCGTAGCGCGCACTTTTTGACCAAGTTGGCGACAAGCGAGAAGCCGACGGCGTCCATAGACGATCTCAAGCGCACCGTCCTCGGTTCGGCGAACCAGCACTGGAACCTTTTGACCGTGCTCGCGGATCGACGAGACAAGCTCATCCAGGCCATCGCTTGGATCGATGCGGTCCATGACCGCGGACATCCGTATGGCGGTCGGGTCGATCAGCCGCGTGGCGTGTTTATCCTCTTCGAGCACGGATGCTTGTGCGCGAGCTACAGTCGGGCTCGTTCGCTTCACATCCAGATCGTCGTCCGAAGGCGGCGTTTTGCCCATCGCGTTCTTGAGTGAGTCCCCGAAGACCTTACGCGCCATGGATACGCCCCCATGCTTTCAGGATTTCGCGTTCGACTTCGTCGGTCACGCGCGAGACGGACTCGATCGCGCGCTCGTAAGTTCTGCGGTTCACGTCGCGAGGTTCGACCTCGAAGATGCTCTGCTGGGTGTTCGCAGCATCACCCACGGCTGTTGATTTCAGGAACTCGGCAGACAGCACGGCATCCCCGAGGACTGTCCGAAGCAGAGACGAAATCTGCACCTGCGGACCATCCGTATTTTCGTAGCGTGTGATCAGAACTCGCACGAAGTTCAGTCCATGTTCCGGGGCGTGTGCCTCTACGACGCCCATCAGGTTGCTCGCCATGCCCAGAAAGCTCGCCAGCGACATGACATCGAGCATCGACGCGTTGAGCGGGATCAGGACCCCGGTCGATGCAAAGAGGGCAGAGATCACAGAGAAGTTCAGCTGCGGTGGGGTGTCAAATATCACCACATCATATCGGTTGAGGACGGGCTCAAGCGCTTCCCGGATGCGGCTATGGAACGTGGTGGCGCCGTGTCTGAAGCTCAAGGCGACCTCGAACTCGTACTCCATGATGTCCATGGATGCCGGGATCAGATCCACGGTCGGGAAGTTCGTTTTGCGAATGATCTCTGCTGCGGGCAATGGATCGTCGGATCGGATAAGATCGTATGAAGTTGGCATATCCGGATCAAGCTCGGGAGTTACCCCGAACAGGTTCGTCAGACTTGCCTGGCTGTCGAGGTCGATCAGCAAGACCCGGTAGCCGCGGAGACCCAGTAGTTGTCCTACATGGGCAACAGATGACGTCTTTGCCGAACCACCTTTCAGGTTGAAAATCGTCAAGACCTGACAAGCCTCTCCCGGTCTTCTGTGCGGGTGTTCTTCTGGCTTGATCCTTCCAGTCTCGAGAAGTACGCGTTGTGCCTCGACCATCTCGTCTGCAGAGAAGCTACGGCGGTTGCCGCCCTCCAGAACACCTTCGGGGAAGCCTTCGAGGTTTGACACATGATGGCGGAAGGTATTCTGATTAATGCGAAGAAGTTCAGCCGCTTCCCGCATGGCGAAGCGGCGGAGACCCTTCTGAGCGTCCGGTGGGAAGGTTTCCTGCGCATGTTCACGCAACCGACTACCAAGCCGCTTGGACATGACTTCAAATCTCTGGGAGGCCCGTATCCCGTTCATCACTGCCCTCAAGTCTTTATTGTTTTGCAAAGCTTAACAGATATTGTGGATAAATCCAGACCAAACCGTTGAGCGGCCTGGGGGCGTTGAAGGCACCCATTTCTGTCGACGGTAAACTGTTAAAAATCAGCGTCTTGGGCGACTGCGCTCTCACTCTACTTCAACACCTCGTTGCCAGCTGCGAAGTGACCACAAGATGTATTGTGAGTGCGTACAGAAATCAGTCGGCAGAATCGGATGGACGATTCTCCGGGATCTCAGTCGAGCAACCCCAGCCTCTCGGCCCGCTCCAGCAGCATCTTCACCGACGAAGGCTGCCAGCTTGTCCGCCCGCGCGGCGTGCGTTCGCGCATCGCCTGCAGCCGGGTGCAGATCGCCTGAAGCGTGATGCCGGGGTCCGCGCCCTTGATTCCGGCGACAATGGCGGGCAGACGGTCGTCGGTTTCGCGGCGCCCGGCGCGGGCCAGCACCTCGGCCGGCAGGAAGCCGTCGCGGACATATGCCTTCACAGCGCGCAAGAGACGGCTTTGGGTCCAGCGACGCGCCTCGGGCAAGGGGCCGTTGATGATGCGCACTACGTCTTCCCAGGCCAAGTCGGGTCGCAACCGGCGCACATGGGGTACCCAATCTTGTGCCGTCTCGTTCAGACGCTCCATGTAGCCGTCTTGTCGCGCCAGCCGCACCTTGCGCAGCGCTGCCGGATCCCGCGCGCGTAGGCCAGGGTTTCCGCCGACCCGCCCCTTTGTTCGCGCGCTGGCAAGCCCAGCCTTGGTCCGTTCACGGATCAAGGCGCGCTCGAACTCGGCTGCTGCACCCAGAACCTGCAGGGTGAACTTGCCCTGCGGGGATCCGGTGTCGATCGGGTCCTGAATCGACCGGAAGAAGGCACCCTTGGCCTCGAGCCGCTCGATCACCTCCAAGAGATGCGACAGGGATCGCGCGAGGCGGTCAATCCGGACCACCACCAGCGTATCGCCCTTGCCGATCCGTTCCAGCACCCGCGCCAGCACAGGCCGCGCACGATCACCGCCAGAAGCCTGTTCCTCATGGATTTCGACACAGCCCGCTGATTTCAGGGCGTGCGACTGGGGCAGGGGGGTCTGATCCTCGGTCGATACGCGCGCATAGCCGATCAGGGGCATCAAAACAGGCCGTTTGCAGTTTCATATACTACTAATAAACGACCGTTTGAAAACGGATGCAAGGGCTCTCTCTGTGCCCCTGCTCAACGGAAAGCCCTTGGTTTCCATAGGCTGAGCGCGATCAGAGAGCCCTCGCCGACCATCGCCCGCGCGTGCTATATAAGGAGCGTGAACGCACTCCGACAAAACCCTTGGGTAAAGTGCTTAATTCTAGTATTTTGCACATATGAAGCCTCAAACGACTGTCTTCCATGATGAATCTTATGCTCTCTTCCTCGACGCTGAGGAGGTGGAACAGTCGTCCGAGGACGATCTCTGGTTCCTGCCCGGTCCCATGGAAGAGGAGCTGGATTATTTGCCTCCCGGACCACGGGCCGAACCGTGTCAAGCCGTTGTCCTCGAGGATTGGCGGAAAGCAGAAGCCTGCCATGCCGCGCGTCTTGCTCGTGTGGCCGGTCGCGTCGGTGCGCTGGACGACCGGCTGAAGCGGGGCCTAGAAGGATGGCGGCACAGGCTTGCCCTGTTCGAGGCTGCCGACCTCAGCTGGTTCGCGGGTGACCGCATCGGCCCAGATCGGCTGGCGCTCTGGATCTCCATGCGACTGTGTGGGGTACAGAACGACACTGCCGCGCTCGCGCGTGTCGGTTGGGCGGTGCGGCGGCTATCCGGTGGACCAGGACCGGAGGTGGACCTTTCGGCCTTCCTTGACCGCCGCGACCCCGAGAACCTCGCCGATGAGGCCGAACCGTTTGCGGATCGCGCCGGCGGTTGGCTGGACCTGACGGCGCAAGCCTCCGAGTTGCACCCGATCAGCCGTGCTTGCATGGGCTTTCACCTCTGGAGCCTCGCGGGACTCGGGCAGCAAGGCGATCGAATGGAGGCGGCCGTCACAGCTGCGCGGATCGCGACCAGTGAGGGTAAGGGAGCAGTCTTTGCACCTCTAGCCATGGGCGGGGCAGGGGGGCTGCGCGCCGGTGGTCCACCCGCTGAACGTCTAGCCCGCTGGCTTGACGGAATGGAGACGGCGTGTCTGACCGCGATGCGGCACCTCGACGATATTGAAGCGTGGTCAGTGCGGGCGGAAGCCGAGATGACCTCACTTTCGGGAAAGACTCCTCGCGCCTTGCGCGCCGTGTTGACCGAATGGCCCCTTGTATCCGCCCCGATGGCCGAAGCTCTGACCGGTGCCAGCCGCGCCGCCGTCCAGCGTAACCTTGCCTGGATGGAGGAAAAGGGTCTGGTCCGCGAGATGACCGGGCAGGGAAGGTATCGGATGTGGCGTGCGGCGAACTGAAGACCGCAGCGAAACTCCCGGTGGTTTAAGAGTAAGATCGCAGTGGTGAGATGGCGCCGATGTCGAGGGTTTCACCTGCGGCGGTGAGACTCCGTCGCAATGGCAAAGGTAACGCCTGAACGTTTCCACACAAAGTGCTCCTTTGCATAGGCGAGCGCACTTGGAGCCACTACGATACTGAGATAGCTTAGTTTTTCAAAATTTTCTATCGCGTTTTGGAACGTCTCGAGATCAGAATCGGCAAAGGAGTCGCCTAGAACGAAGATAGTAATCCGCTCCACATTACTCAGCATAAACAGACCGGATGATGTTTCGAGATGGTCGGATTCAATCACGGCCTCACGTACTTTACTCGTCCATGGCAGTCCATCTAGGTCTTCCACGGCAAGCCATGGTCGTGCCTTTTTCGGCCCTTTGCGGGGTCCAGGTGCAACAGTAATGGTGACTTCCGATTCTGAAAGCCATTCTTCCAGAAGCCCTTGCGGGCGGCCTTGCAACGTGATTGCCGAAACGCATTCTTTGAAGATCTCTGGGTCATCATGGTCACGGTATTTCATGCTGTTCGTCTCCTTGCAGTTTGTCGCAATCGCTATCGGGTGCGTAGGTGAAATTTCCTGGTGCCAAGCGGATCATGAGCGACTGTATTTTTTGGGACGCGGCTGTTTCGAGTATCGCAAGCAAGTCGGACTGTCGCGGCTGCCCGAAGGCAAGTCGATAGAGTGCCGTGGTCTTTATCAACCAAGGTGTAAGTCTCGCCTCGCGGGAAAAAGGAGGCAAAGGCAGAATAGACTCGATGAGGGCAGGGGCGTCGAGGTTGCCAGTATACAGCCAGTGCGGGCACATCCCCAGACGTGACATGCCTAGGTCTTCGACCTCTTCTTCTGCGGCGGCGAGCATCGCCGACCAGGCAGGGCCATCGGTTTCGCGGGCGGCTGCAACCTGGCAGGTTGCAATGTTGCGGCGAACCGCGTGATTGAGATACCGCTGAACCCGGCCCTCGCGTTGCTCCAGGTCTGTCGGGCTTCCAGGCAGGTTCCAGTGCCAGATTCGGTGGCAGTAGTGATGGAAGTCCAGACCTTCTTGCCCAACGGATGTTGATGCGAGAACGAAGGGGCGGAAGGGCGAGTTGAACGCTTCGCGAAGGGTGTCCAGGCGTGTCTGGCCGCCCTCGCCGTCTTTCGCAGCGTTTGCAGCAAAGCGGGCCGCAATGTGCGAAGGCATGTTGAAGCTTTTGCCGGTGAACGGATTGCGCGCAGTAATCTGGGCAGTTCGCAGGCCGACCGCGTCTCTCACCCGCCGGGCCAGCCCCTCGTATGGCGGTTTTCCGGGAATGGTTTCGGGGGTCAGTTTCCCTCCAGTGAGCTGGAACAAATACTCATCGAGCACCGCCTGAAGATCATGTTCAGCGCAATAGTCGATGACCTTTGACCAAGCCCCTTCCTCCCCGCCAGAAAGTAGCAAAGGTCGGACTTCCCGGTGGTTAAACATTGTCAGGAAGCCAAGCGCGACACTGGAAGCGGTCGATGCCAGATCTGCCGACGGCTCTTTTGAATAACGGCGTAGTGATCTGAGCAGACAAACGGCCGGAGACCCAAGCGCCACACGCGCGAGAAACGTTACCGCCGCGTCGCTGACGGGTACGGTTGCGCTAACGTTTTCACCGGCGTTGAATTGATCCAGCAACGAGGGCGCGCTGCTATCGTCGCGGGAACCTGCGTCAAGACCTTGGCGAACTTTGCCAACCCAATCATTTAGCGGGCGAGGAATATCGGGGGTTCCGGCCCATGATGTGTCAAGCCATGCGATCAATTCCCATGGGGCTGCACCACGTGTGGGGGGCAACATTTGGTCGGCGAGGGCGGATGCAATTCGCACCTTGGCTTTGGCGAGCATGTCTTCTGCACTCAAGCTACTGTTCTGCCGCCAGATTTCCAGAGGATCCACCGCCCGCGCCAGAAAGTCTGACGGGTAAAGGAGCAACATCACCCGCATTGAGCTGCCCAAATCTTCCGCCGCGCTACTCAGACGCAGCAGCCTCGCTTCCTTCTTCTTTGCAGGACCTTTGATCCCGCGCTCATGACGTAGCCTGCGCTCTGCCTCGTGCGAGGTCAGGGCCGCAATGGCCTCAGGGACCATTTGCCAATCAGAAAATACCAGCGATTTGGTCAGAGGCGGCTGACCGGACAAATAGGGCAGGCTGGCGGGTAACCACAAACGTCTGTGAAGTTCACCTTCCTTGAAGACGTTTTCCATCAGTGCTCGCATGCGTCCATTGTTGGCTGGTACAGCTTCGAAGTTATGGATCCGGTGTTTTGATAAAAGTGCTGGGCGCGCAGTGCTGGCAAGGTCAGCACGCTTATCGTAACCAGCAATTTTCCTGGCGAGATCGAACTCGCCGGGCATGAAGCTAAAAAGATACGGGGCGGATTTCCAGTAATCCGCGCGATTGTGGCCGCCGACCTGCCGGGCAACACGGTCTACTGCCAGAGCCTGCCGAAGATCTTCGGCCCGTATATCTGCTGTAATCTCTTCGCGGCTCAGCCCAGCATCGGTGCTAGTCGCGGCAACCCTTTCCTGGCGGCTCATGACACCGCGCAAGCGGTCTTCGACTTGATTGCGCTTCTCTGCCGCCTCGTTTGGCAGACCCTGTGCGTAGCAGCGCAGACTCTCACGGAAGAGCCGCATCTCTGCTTTCAGCTCTTTTGCCGCGGTGTTCCCGACCTCGCCCCCACCATGCAACATTCTAATAGCTGCGAGAAAGTCTTCCTGGTGATCGCCCTGTTCCGGGTCATCACCTTTGATCGTCAGCATCTTGTAGGGGGTTGCCGACAGAAAAAGTATTTTTGCGCCATGATGTTCTGTCCGGAGAAACTGCTGCATCAGGGCCTGCGCTTCACTCTCCGTATCGGAGAAAAGGTCGCGGAACTTCTGGAACTCATCGAAGATGATCAGTTTCGGACGCAATGAGGTCAAAGAATGCGCGGCAAGACGCTGCAGCAGGGCCTTAGTGATCGGATTGCGTTCCTCGGAACGTTTCAGGTTTGCATCCCGGATACTTACTTCCATGTCCCCGGCCATGAGCACAGACGCGGTTTCTTCGCGGTATCCCGCGTCGAGTTGGGGGACGTCGTCCAGGTAGCGCTGCCAGTTTTCTTTTTTTCGAACAGTGCCGCGCAGCAGGTTTTTCAATCGGGTTGCATGCACCTTGCCGCGCAGGAGATGATGGACAAGCGCCCGCTCCCGCGCGAGGCCAAGCCCGCCGGTCTTGTCAAAGCTGGTGCCGGGAGTAAGCGCGATGAAATTAACCCCATTTTCGTGCAGATTTGTTCTCGGATCGGAAAGCAGGGTCAGACGTGTGGGCAGAACCTCACCATCGTGCAAGACATTCAGGATCTGCAGGTTTTGACGCGCGATCGCCGCATTGGAGCAGACATAGATAATATCGGCCCGCTCGCCATTGGACAGTTGAGACAGCAGCACCGAGATCACTCCCTGCGCGACCCGCGTCTTGCCAAGGCCAACCTCGTCCGCAACCAGAAAGCGCTGCGCGCCTGCCTGAAACCGGCCAATGACATATTCCACAGTTGCGCGCTGGAATGGCTTCAGTGTCGACAAAACCGGTTCAGGGTCAAAGCTCATCTGCGTTTTCCGTTCACGGCAATGAATTTGGACCAGAGGTCATGAAATTCGGCGGCAGTCTGGGTATCCGCAGGGATCAACCGTAGCAACTTGTCCAACTCGGCCATCCGGGCGGGCCCGTCGTCGGACAAAAGAACCTTTAGCAGGGTTTCCAGAACTGGGGGCTCCGCGCGCTGGCTCTGACCCGTCTTTTGGCCGCTGCGGCTCCCCGTTCGCATCAAGCCCGTTAAGTCGGGTTGCACCTCGAGCATCGCATGGACGAAACTCAGCATCTGCTCCGGGGTCTTGATGATTTCTGCCATCAATGCCCGCAGACGGGGCTCGCTGTCTGGAAGCCCATGCGCCTCGGCCTGCGTGACAAAGCTAGCGGTTTTTTCGTTATCGCCTGTCAAATCGATCTGAATGAAGCGGGTCACATTCAGCAAACCTACAAGGCCCAGTATCCAAGGCCCAGCTCCCGCGATAGCCGTTGAACCATGCTGTGTCGCAAGCCGGGCATGGATCTGCACAATACCCGGAATTGCGGGACACTTCATTTGCAGCGCAGCCGACCATTGGTCTTCTACACTTGCGAACGTGAGCTGCGGCCTTGCTGCGAAGATTGCGTGCCGGGCCTGCCGGACGGCATCCTCGAACCGTGCTTCATCTACCTCTTCTTCGCTCAGCGAGCGAGGTGACCAGTCCGCCAGCAGCGGCTTGAGGCCGTCATGGCCCAGAATTCCCTCGGAATCGAGACCAATGCCGCCGACTGTAGCCGTCTTGCCCCTCAAAGTGGCAAAGACCTCGATATTGCGCATTCCGCTGACCGCGAGGCCCGCTGAGGTTGCATTGCCGGATCCAAGAGTAATCGTAGTCTCATCGGCATTCTCAGTGATGAAGATCTTGGCATGAAGCCCTGCGCGTTCCTGATGACCCGTCGGTTCCTGTTCGGGTACGGCGTGGTCCATCAGCGTCATGCTGCACTTCGGAACATCGTCCAAACGGGCGAGCCAGTCATCACAGGCAACCAGAGCGCAGATCCGTTCACGCCCTAACATGTCCAATGCCGCATCATCGCAGAACGGTGAGATAACGGCCATCTGCCCCTTGCCTGGCCGCCAGACATGAGGCGACCGAGGAAAGTGTGCGTGAAACACGGGCTTGCGGAATCCTGGCACGGCTTGCCATTTCACAAAAGCAAGCTGGTTACGCAGTTCCTGCAAAGCTCGGGGCTTGGGCCCAGGCATCCAGTCAATGAGGTCGACAAGTGGTTGGTTTCCTCCTTGGTTTTTCTCCGTTTCCTCGCCCTCAAGCTGCAATGCTACATCCCAAGATCGATCCCTCGTCAGATTACGAGACATCATCACCAACCTTTGACGAGTCGTGCCTCCGGCCTCTGGGGAAAAGCGCATCAGCCAGAGCTTGGGGTGGAAACTCGCCCGCTTTGGCGGCGCCACCTCGACGACAAGTCCTTCAAGCAAGCTGATCAGTGCATTGCGCTTGCCGACTGGTGGATGAATATTGCCTACCTCTACGAAGATCCTGACACGATCCTGTAGGCGCTGCATTGCAGCCAGTGCCGCAAGCGGATTCTCGATCAGCTCGTCACGCTCGATCCCTCCACGCAATGCCATGGCGACGGGCACTGTGAGGGCAGTCGCAATGTCCATTGAGAAAGTCGTGCCAATGGCCGCCTCCAGACGATAACCTTCGGGCGGCACCAAGGCTTCTCCGAAATCAATGCGCTCAGCCGGGGCGAGGATTTTTTCGCCCTTCATGCTTCTTTCGCCTCGGAAATATCCTGCAGGTAGCGGTGAACCCGGCCCCAGCGGAAGGTCAGCCGTCCCGCGCCTGAGCTGCCGCTCCAGTTATAATCGCCATTGAGCTGCAGGCGGGCACGACCAGGTTTAGCCTGTCGCTCTCGGGCGATTATGATGTCGCGTGCATCGTTGCTTGTCGGGGCGTGCATGACACCAAGCCAGGCATTGAGGAAACGCATAGTGCAATCGTTAGGACGAAAGGCGATCTCTGCCGATGCTTCTAGCAACGGGGCAATCAGCGTGCGCGCGTCCTTTGCCGGTGCGATCTCACTTTTCTGCCACTCGCCCAATTGCTGCTGCCACTGCTCGACCGTGTCGGGGGCGAACCGCTCTGCCAGCAAGAGGTTGTAGAGCAGAGATGCACCAAAAAGCGTATTTGCGAAGGCAAGCGCGTGATTGAGTTGCAATTGCAGGTTATGGGGAAGGTCGAGCTGAGCCACCTTGTTCAGGTCGTTGATTTGGGAAATGTTGCGGGCTCTAGACATGAGGTTCCCCAGCAGCGTCTGGCCATCTCGCAAAGAGGCACAGCGATCGACTATCCAGTCAGCCTCGTCCTTTGTTAGATTAAAGCCTCGCGTGTCATCTTTCGGGATAGACGGCATTTCAGCCCAGCATCTCTCACCCTCAGCCATCCGCTCCAGAACGTCTCGTATGCGGGCTCTGTCGTCCAGCCGAATACCCCATGCACCAATACCACCCCAATAGATCGCACTGGGCATCCGCTTCAGCTTTGCGCCTGCATCGACTCCGATTAGCTGGTCGCGGTCAGCTCCCTCGGGCAACGCGAGAATTCGGGCGATTAGGCCGGCCTCGGCGTCTCGCAACGCCGCCTGACGGTCCCGAGCGCGCAGATCGATGTCATGAAAAATCTGAGGTATCATTAGGAAATAGCGCAATCGTGTCTGAACCGTGCTGGTGCCCGGGAACAGCAAATCCGAAAATCCATCGCGGATCGCGCCGATCCCGAGTTCGTCTCGAGCTTCGCTGTCGGTCAATGCGCCCATGAGCGCGTTCACTGCCTCGGCCTCGGCGCTGCCGAAAGAGACCCATCCCAAGGCTGAATTAGTCATCTACCGACCTCAGAAATGATGTTTGTCGATCTGACAGTGACGGGTAGCTGCGCCAGTTCCAGCCGCCCATGGTCTATCCAGAACACAGCCAACCCTTGCAGCGGATGCTGCGGGAACAGTCTTGCCACCAGTGCGCCGTAGCTGGAGAGCTGCGGCCAGTAGAGGCCGAAACCCTCACCCGCACCGCCAGATTTGTGGTCGATCAAAAGGCAACCCTTCGGCCCAACTGCCAGCAGGTCGACCATACCGGGAATTTCAGCACCCTCTTTAGTACGTCCTAGAAGAGGGATTTCGCAAAGCAGATCGGTGTATCCATCGGCCGCAAGCCAGGCGTTCAGCGCAGCTGCTCGCGCCGCGACCAGTTCCATAGTTGTGTCGTCTAACCCGGTAGCCTGGGGCAGGCCTTCAGTAAGATCAGGCCGCGTCAGGCAAGTCCGCAATGCAAGGTGAATCGCTGTCCCACGGGCCGCGTCACTGACTTTGCCGGGCCATGGCGTACCCAAGCTGATACCTTGGCTTTCTGGTGCAGGCAGGGCCGTCGTGGCTTGTGATGGCTGCAACCTCCAAGGCGTCAAGTCTACAGCAGGCAAGGGGGTAGCGCTGCCGAGCCGTGGTGTATCCGTGATCTCTGCCTCGGAATACGTGGTGAAGCCCGCGTGTTCAGGCAACTGCCTGATGATGGCCGGGCAATCAATCCCGCCGATGCGCAGTGTATCACCACCGATCTGCGGCGCGCAGGCATCTGTGAATACATGGAACAGGCAATTGGCTTCAGGTGCTTCCTCATCGCGCTCCTTGATGAAGCCCGGCCATTCCAGCACCAGCCGATCGCGCGCCCGTGTCAGGGCGACGTACAGCAGGTTCTTCCCATTGGCCTCGAAATCCGCGCGACGATCCTCAATGAACCGCCGCTCGGCCTCTGGGGCCGCAAATCCGGGCGTGTGGATTAGCGCGGCCGAGGCCAGCACGGCGTCCATATCGTCGATCTTGTCAAGCGCGGTGAACTGGGTCGCAGTGCTTCCCGGCCATTCTTCGATGCCGTGATCGAATTCAGCCACCACAGTGATCGGCCATTCGCGACCCTTGCAGGCGTGCCAGGTCACGATCTCTACCGCTTCGGCGCTGTTTGCAGCAGGGTCGGGACGGCGGTCGAAATCGCGCTCACCTGATCGGGCATCAAGCCAGCCCAGAAAAACCTTGGCGCTTTCGCCATGGAATCCGGCGGCGGCTTTAAGGTCACGATGGGCAGATTCAAAGTCGCTTGCTTCGGCTTCAAGTCGCAGAAGGTCTGCACGCGCCTGTGCCGCATCGGGCTGACGGTCAGCCCAAAGCCGCAGCCCAGCGACATTGATCACAAGATCCAGTGCGTTGGAAATCGGCAAGCTTGCAAGGTGGTCTGACAGAGCCGCCAGTCGCATGAGAACCGGATCATCCGCAAGCCGTCCTTCGATTTGCGCAGACATTGCAGATTGCAGGCTCAGGGGATCGGGGCCGAGGGTGCGCAGCAAAAGCGCCGAATTGGTATCGGCAGGGTTCGCGGCATAGCTCAGTGCAGCACGGGCGGCCTGAACAACCAGACATGTCGCCCAGCCATCTTCGGCGATGCGAACAGGTACGCCACGCGCCCGCAGTTCCTCGGCATAGCGGGCGGCAGTTGCGTGGCGGCAAACCAAAAGCGCGATATCAGAGGGGCGGACGACCCTTGTGGCCTTGGTGTGCCGATCGGTGATTGTTTCGCCTGTAGTGAGGATACGGGCGATGCGCTCGGCGATGTGCTCCTGCGGCTTGGAGAAGTTTCTCACCCCGCGCCCTTTGACGATGTTCAGCACTTCCAGCGCAGGACCGGGCACCGGATCACGGGTCGGGGACAGCGGGTTGTAGCCTGCGCCAAACAGCCCTGCGCCCATGGCATTGACGAAGTCCATAACCGCCGGTGTTGACCGCCAGTTGCGGTCAAGGGGCTGCGTCGCATCGGGGTTGGCCGATGCAAGGGCCTGCGACAGCCGAGGGTCAGCCCCCTGAAACCCCATGATCGACTGTTTTACATCCCCCACCAGCAGCGTACGTGGCGCGCGGGCACCTAACTGCCACAGCAGCGCGAACTGCACCGGATTGGTGTCCTGAAATTCGTCGATGATGACGCAATCGATCTCATCCAATACAGCTTGGCGCACTGCTGGATCGGTGCGCAAAAGCCGTTCTGCACCCGCAATCATATCGGCATAGTCAATCAGCCCAAGTGCTTTCTTGCGCGTTTCATACGCCTCCATCACTTCCTGCGCACAAGCGATCAGGCACCGAAAATGCAGCTTTGCATCTGCCAAGGGGCCGGGATGCGCAGGCAGCGCATCTGCGGCCTGAATGATCGCGGTGGCAAGATCATCATAGCCCTCGGGCGTCTTCGTTTTGCTATTCGAGGTGAAAAGATTACGCAGGGACTGCCAGAGGCTCCAGTCCCGGTCCAGCAGGGTTGGATCGCGGTCAACGCGACGAAAAAGGGCAAGGTTCTTTTCCAGCGTCTCGCGGGGGCCCTTGGCGGTAACGGTGGCCATGCCGCCCTCGGGAAAGGCGGCAAGCATGGCGGAAATCGCCGCCGCCAAAGCATCACGGGCGGCGGCGGGATCCGCGAGCACCTCGCCATAGATCGTATCGAGCCGCGCTAACGCGGGTGCGATCAGGCCTGGATCACCGCCTTTGTCACCCAGACCCCGCAACAGGTCGATCATCGATAGAACCCGGCCCCGCAGGGAATCTTCGACCGTTTCGCCCTTTTGCCAGTTGGGCTGATATCCGAACCGCTCAGGTTCGGCCTTGATCGGGTCAAGCGCCTTGGCATGCGCCAGCGCCTGCCGGATCAGCAGGTCCCGCTCGGCATCGCCAAGGTGGCGCGGTTGCAGCGAGGCACCCGCCGCCAGCGCATGTTCCGTCAACAGCCGCAGGCCCAGCCCATGGATCGTCGAGACGTAGGCTCGCTCAACCGCCATGGCCTCGGCGACCAGTCCATCAGCAAGAAGACCCGCCCGGATACGTTCGCGCAATTCGCCCGCGGCGGCTTCGGTAAATGTCACTGCGAGAATACGTTCGGGCCGCACCACGCCGCGCTTCACCCAGTCGGAAAGCTGGGTCTTGATACGATGGGTTTTCCCTGCGCCCGCGCCGGCGGGCACGATGACCAATCCTCGGTCTGAGTCTGCTCCGTTCATGGTCATGCCTCCTCGATCTGGCGAATGAACGCGGTAACCAGGGTCGAGCCATCAGTCAGCGCATAAGGTGTGAACCCCGCCTCTTTCTTGAAAAACCCCTCGTCGGCCGAGGTGTTCAGTACGACCCGCCCGGCGCCAAGCTGCGCCAGCCGTTCAGCAAGCATTGCAACAGCCGCATCATTGACGGCATCGCCCATGTCGCGGGCGGGTGATCCTTCTGCAGGCACAAGGCCGGAAGTTAAGAGCCCACCATCATTCATCAGGTGATAAGCAATACCGACCTTTCGGCCGATCAGAGGGTCCATTCCATCGCCGTCGCGCCGAATGGGACGGGCTAGCATGTCACGATAAAGCCCCGCTTGCAGATCCCATCCAGCCTCCATTCGCCTGCGGCGGGCCGATGTGCCACTTTTCTTGTGATCGACGACAAGCAGCGCACCGTCAGGCAACTCAAGGATCGCATCGGCCTTGCCGTGCAGGTTGATGCCATGCGCCTCACCGGCCAGCCAGATCTCGTTACCGATGATCTTTGCACCAAGCGCCAGCAGATGTTCGCGCCAGCGCAGCGCTGCCTGAAGAATCTCACGTTCGAGGCCGCTGCGCTCCATTTCCCATGATGCGCTGCGCAGAAATCCCGCATGGCGGGTGAGCGCGCGATCATAGGCTTCGGCGACCGCCGCAGTCAGTGCCGCAGGTTCCGGCACAGGCTGATCTTTGAGGAATACATGTTCAAACACGTCATGGGAAATGTTGCCCTTGGCCATGACATCAAGTTCCTCTGCCGACCAGGACATGTCGCCGGCCCCCACCTCGTCCAAAAGCCAGGCCAAGGGGCTGACCAGAAGCGTTTCCAGCCGAGACGGCGATTGAGGTTTGGTTGTTCCATCATCCTTGCGCCGCAGGGCCAACAAGTCGAGGCCGGGGAAAGACAGGGCCTTGGGCAGATCGTCCGGTTCTGGAAGGGGCGACAAGCGGTGGTGCGCCACAGGCCAATCGCCGGGCGGCAATCGCGACAGGTCCAGGATCAGATCCTGCGCGTCCTCGACGCCCGATATCGCCCGCGCGACCAAGGAAAGCCCTGCCGAGGGTTGCTGCCGTGCCCCAGACAGATCGCGCCACGGGATCAGAAAGGTAACTGTGCCGGTAACCGTCTGAAGTTGCTGATCGAAAAGAGACAGGCTTTGCGCCAAACCCTCAGCCCGGCCGCGAAGTTGCAGCCCTGTCGTGGCTCGGATCGTGATGATTTCGCTGTCCAGAAACATCGGATTGGCGCGCGGACGCGTCGGATACAGACCATCGGTGAAATCCGTGACGATCAGATGCCGGCAGGGCCGCCACGGCGTTTCCTGTGCAGACCAGAGGCTGACACCTTCAAGGTTGCGCTCTGGATCGGCACTTGACGGGGATGCAATCTGGATACCGCGCAGGATCGCTTCCCAGTCTGGGCTACCCTCGCCGGGCGGGATCGACAGACGGGCGCGGACGTCATGTCCCTGCGCAATGCGCTCACAGATACGGTCGATCAGGAAACGCAGTTGGGCCAGACTGCCCGCTGAGGCGCGAATGTCCGTCCAGAGGTCTTTGTGCGCGGGGGTGGGCGAAAGGACCTCTCCCCGAAAATCACCGCTAATCAGGCTTTCGGCGAGATCGCGCCCGGTCTGTGCGGACCATGGCATCAGCGGCGACAGGGCGAGGCTGGCCAGAACCATCGCAGGTGTGGGTGTTCGCTTGGCCAGTGCCAGTTGAAGTGCTGTCTCACCGATGATGTCGCGCTCGGGCAGGCTGGCGGGAAGCCCGGAAATCGGCACGCCCTGCTCCGCAAAGGCGCGGGCAATCTGGCGTGGGTCACCAGAGGCTAGCACAGCAATCTCCCGCGCCGAGACACCGCTTTCAATCAGGGCACGCGCGCGGGCGGCGGCAAAATCAGCGCAAGCAGCCAAATCGCGCAGACCATAAAAGGCGAGGCTGTCATCCTTTGGCCCGGCCTCGATTGATGCCTCGGCCACCCCGCCTTGCAAAGCATGCAACCGCGACCCTTCACGCGCCGGGCGCCTCTTGGCGGGTACGTCTACGGCCCCGAATTCCTGCTGAAGCCGGGCGTAAAGAGCCTTCATTGCGGCTGGCGCATGCGGATCGAGCGATCCCTGAACCACCGGTAGCGGGTCAAGAAACCGCCCATGCGGCAGCTCCAGCACATGGCGCACCGGGGCCAGCCCTTCGGGCAAGGTGTCACCCAGCTTGCGCCAGAGTTCGATAAGCGCATTCAGATGCCGCTGAGCGCGGCTGACCTCCATCGCCCCCGCCGCTGGGGCGCGCAGATTGCCAGTGGCCAACACGAGACCCTCCAGCGCCGTACTGATGGCCGAGATCGTTTCGACCGGCGCATTGGCAAGGCTATCGCGCCAGACCGGATCGGGGTTCTCCAAAATCGCCCGCCCCGGCGCCCATTCTGGCGCTTTGGGTGAAAGGGAAAGCTCAGCGAGGCCGGTATCAGTCAGCCGGTACTGCAGGCCGGAGCGAGGATCGACGACGAGAAAAGGGTAGAACATGAGTTTCGATCTCGCTGCATAAATTGAATAGTGTAACGGGATGCTATTCTGGATCAATGGTTTATACGACTATTCCCGTTCTCTTCTGCGCGCTTAACAAGCCCGTTTTCGGATGTTTGACCCTACGATTACCCACCCGGATAGACTTCGAAGAGTTCCTCTGCCGCATCGATATCTGATGAAAGCTCCCTGTAGTCCCGCACCAGCTGCGAGATGATGTCTGCACCTTCAACGATATCGGCCCACCGGTGTCGAAGGACAGCGGCAGGATCAATCAGACCCAGCATATTGCCAGCAATCGCCGCAGTTGAATCGCTGTCCCCACCATGGGTGGCTGCAATCAGGAGGGCCTTTTCGAAGGAGCCTCCGGCCAGGCAGGCATAAAGCGCGATCGACAACGCCTCTTCGGCGGTCCAGCCACCACCCAAGGATTCGACTGTTTCCCCAGTACCGTCTCGAGGCGCGCGAAGCGCAGCTTGAATTGCCTGTGCAGTCTCTTCGCCCCCAGCCAATCGCGCATAGGTCGCTGCAGTCTGGGCTGCACACTCCTCAAGCTTGGCGCCTGCAGTGACATCGGCAAGCATTTCCGCCCAGGCTGCCGCTGCAAGCTGGCCGGTCCGATGGCCATGCGTCAGGGCGGATGTCTCGATGGCCATTGCGCGCACCTGGTCGCGCGGGAACATCAAGCCAATGGGGGCCACCCGCATGATGGTTCCACATCCTTTGCTGCTGTTTTGTGCAGGGTCCCCAAACTGGGCGCTCGCCGCCAAGGATGACAGGCAGGTATTGCCCGGCGCGCGGCAGACCTGAAGGCGTGGGTCGTTGATTAGCCCCACATCGTCGGTCTGAACTTTCGGATTGCTGCCTTGGGTTCTGTACCAGCGCAACAGCGCGTGATGGATAACGGACGGTGGGTGGCAGATACCCTTCAGAGCGCCGCGTACGCGCGCGCGCAAGACTCCCTCGGCCGTGAACAGCGTCATCTGGGTGTCGTCTGTAATTGCGCCGTGCACACCCATGTGCGGTGGGAGCTCCGAAATGCCGTCCGGGAAACGACGGCGGATCTCCGCGAGCGACAGGAACTCGATCTCGGCACCCAGACTGTCGCCGATAGCGCCACCCAGTAGACTGGCATGTAGTCGGATCAGGGGTAGCCCTTCATGTCGGGCGTAATCGCTCACAAGGCGTTCCTGAACCCGCGTCTCGATTGCCCCGGGCCGTGCTGCGCGGACGAGGGTCATTGCCTCGCCCGCTGAACGCCCGCGCTCAACGAGCAGAATGGCAGCAATCGTCCCCGCGCGTCCCAGCCCGCCCCGGCAATGGACCAGCACCCGGCCGCCATTTTCCAAAATGCGGTGAAGGCGGGGCGACAACTCGCGCCAGCGCGCCATGGCCTGTGGCGTTGGCACACCCAGATCGGGGATCGGGATGTGATGCCAATCCATCCCGCGTGCCCTTACCGCATCACCAAGCTCCGTGACAGAAAGCAGATCGAACTCAGAGTCCTCGATCAAGGTCAGGACCGCTTTCGCTCCCCAGGCCCTTATCACGTCCAGATCAACATCCAGATCGCGGTCCCATCCCTCGCCAAAGACACTGTCGCCTTTCTTGCCAGGACAAAGGGTTAGACCGAGATGACCGTTCCCAATAGGCAGGCTGTCGATGCGAAGGGGGTGGGATGTGCTGTCACGAAGCAAGCGCTGTACTTTCTTTGTCGATTCGAGCTGAAGTTACTCTTGGGGTGCGTCAGTTTCGGTCGTATCAGAAACTGGGCTACCAGAAACTGCCAAAAACTGCGCCTCGACCTGATCGCCCCACCTCACCAGATACCAGTCCATCTCCTGCCGTCCTCCGGCGCGGAAACGGACGATCAGTGATCCGTCCTCCATCCGCTCGGTCTGCTGTTTGGGATGAAACAGATACCCCGCAGCTTCATCGGCAACGTCAGGCAGAAACCGCCAGACGACATCAAGCGGTTCCTCCCGCCATACACCAAAGCTCTCTGATAGCCATTCCTGCAGATCGAACCCTTTGGGGCGCTCATAGACCTCAGGTTCCAACGAAACCCGTTCAAACCCAGCCAGTGCAAACAGTCGAAGATCGTTCTGATATTCGCTCCAAGCCAAAAGGTATTGGCGCCCTTGACCAAATAACATGGCAATTGGGCCGAGTCGGGTATTACGTGAAAGCTTTGCCGAAGCACGGGCACGATGATCAGCAGAGATCATGACCCCTGCAAGGATTGCTTCGCGAATTGTAGATAAAGTCTCGGGCGAGATTTTTTCTCGAGGGCCGGGCCGGAAGGCAACGCCGTCAGCCAATAGTTGTGCTTCAAGGTCAGCAGCAATCGACCGGCGGCGATCCTCGCGGAACATTGCCTGCACCTTTACCAAAAGGCGCTCCAATGTTTCCGCTGTTAGCTCATCGCCCTCGCGCCGCGCAATAGCGGCAGCGCGGTGGCCGGCGGTCAGTTCATCAAGCGTGGGTTCAGCCATGCGACCCAATGATCCCGGCGGGAAGCGCCAGTATTTTCGACCGCTTTCGCCGGAGATTTCCTCAATTTGAGGGTAGGCGTTGCGTACGGCATCACGCATGCGTTCTGCCGTGCGACGGGATACGCTGAATTCTCGCTCTATGTCAGAAAGCGAAATCCCCTCCGCTGACCCCTGCATTATCAGAGCGAGTCGTTGCAAATCTTCTTGGCGAGCGTAGCGCATGACTCCTCCTGGCAATACAGTACAATCATTCTGACGGCGCACTTTGCGTCAACGGCCAAAGCCAATCGGTCGCGTTGTTCCTGTCTTTGCCTCATCTTCAAGGATCAGAGCGCGCAGAATTTCCTCTGGGTCCGAAACACCCAGTGCCTCCATTCTACGGGCAACGTTCGCGAAATCTCCCGAAGCAAGTCGATCAAGCGTAGACAATTCTTTCGGTGGTGAACATGAAAAATGCGCAGCCCAAGCCAGCGGAAGTTGATCGGCGGAGAGAAAATCGAAGCGGATGCGGAAGGTAAACCGGCGCTGTGTTGCAGGGTCGAGCTTTTCAACGAAGTTGGTAGTGCAGACGAAGGGCAACGGGTGGCTTTCCATCCAGGTCAGCATCTCATTGACCTGGCTCACCTCCCAGCTGCGTTCCGCGCCACGACGGTCAGCTAGCAAGCTGTCCGCCTCGTCGAAGATGAGCATGGCACCGTCGGCGCGTGCGTCAGAAAAGGCCCGCGCGATGTTCTGCTCGCTTTCGCCAACCCATTTCGACATGAGGTCCGAGGCGCGCTTTTCTATTACCGGCATGCCGATGACCCGGGCCAGATGCCGTGCCCATGCGCTTTTGCCGGTCCCCGCCGGTCCTTCAAGACAGAAACTGACCCGGCGAGGTGCGCTCGGAGACGCCAGGCGCGCTTCGATCTTGGCCAGATTGGCGTCGGCGCGAGCCAGACCAGGTTGCCAAGGCACTTCTGAATAATGCCGCGGCGCGCTATCGGCTCCGCCCTTTGCCAGACGGGCGGCGGCATCAAGTACCTGCGAGACAACATCAGGCCCACCATCACAAAGCCTTGCCACCACCATCGCGTCCGAAACAAGCGCCGGGGCCTGATCATGACGTTCTGCCATATCCGGCAGGGCGGCGTCCGGTATCCCGACACCATGTCGCTCTTCGAGGCGTTGCCAGATACGCGCTCGCACACGACCCGATGGCGGGCGCATCATCACCGAGTAGCTGATCCGCCGAAGAAAGGCAGGGTCACAGGCGTGAACTGAATTCGTGGTCCAGATCACCGGGATCGGATTGGTTTCGAGAATTCGGTTGAAATGGACCTTCGACGGCATGTCATGGCTAAAGCGGAAGCTGTGCCCACCAATCAGGTCTTCCATCTCGTCGAACAGCAGCACGGTATCCGATCTTTGCCCCAGCATGCGAGATGCCATGGTGAGTTCGGCCAGGCGCTCCCGGCGCGACGGCTCGCCTCCGTCATCGTCCGTTTCTCCGACCGAGCGCAGTTCGGCTCCGACCTCACGCGCGAGCACCTTGGCGAACTCGGTCTTGCCTGTGCCAGGAGGGCCGTAGAGAAGAATGTGCACGCCTGGTTGGCGTTTGGCCATCGCGTTGGACAGCAGGTCACGCATCAGGTCCGCGTCCTGGCCTAGACCTTCGAAGTCTTGCCATTGAGCCTGCGGCGTAGCTGCACGCGGGAACATCAGGGCAATCAGGTCGGTAATGCAATCGACTTCGGCAAGTAGCGCTAGGGTCAGGCGATCGGACAGATCGAACGGCATCCGGCGATGACGTCCGCCGCTGTTGCGCTGCACCAATCCCGAGTTTGTCAGTCGGCCGGATGCGCGCATGGCTGCGCGGATTTCAGGCTCGGGCGCAGCGCAGAACCACGACAAAAGCAGTGGCACCGTGACCTCTCTGGTTTCCAGCGCGCCATCGACGACATGCTCGAACCCGTCGAACAACTTGTAGAACGCGACGAAGGTCAACATGGATGTTTCGGCCGGGGATAGCCCGAAATGCTCGCCAAGGAGGGTTGAGTTGCGCTGAACGATCTCGCCCTCTCCGCCCCCGGCGGTCGGCACAAGGTCATGCGCGAGGGTCCTGATCTTGTTCCACCATTGAGAGCTTGGTCGGGTACGAGGCCGTTCGGGACATTCGACTTCGGTCAGGTACTCCAGCCAGCCGGGCAGTTCCTTTGCTATACGGCTGGCTGGACCGAAACGGTTGGCCAATCGAGCGATCATTTCAAGTGCGAGATATTGTTCGTGCGTCATTGCTCAGCTCCGTCGTTTCGACAGAAGTGACATGGCAATACGTCAGATATGGACATACCCCGAGGAGAAGGTTCGTCGGGATGTTTTTTGCATGAGCGCCATGGTGAAAATGACCACTTGTCTCTAGCCCGAAGGCCGAGTCCTTGGCCTGCGTTTGTCGCACGACCGTCCAGCGAAGCATCACAAAGATGGAAGTGCAGACGCTGATCCGCGAGGTGGCAATGCAGGGCCGTTGGCACTCTGTTCTGGCCAACAATGCTTGGTTGCAACGGTTGCCGATCTGCTCTGATTGACACTCTCGAATGCCTTGGCAGTTTTACCCCTTTTTGGCCATGCGTGTGCTAACCCTCCAACGTCATCGCGAAATTTCTCCAGCTATCACGGCCCTCCCATGAACGGCGAGAGTCGCGGTGAACCTTGGACAGCCGAACTGCCGGATGACATCGACGACCCGCGCGTCGTAGGCAGCCTGCCCGATGAGCCGACACAGGTCTGAAGCGTGAAACTGCCGGTTACCGCTGGGTGCGGCCTTTATCTGAGCGTGCAACTCACGCTCCCGTGGATCCGCTGCCTGTCTTGGCGTGGGCGCTTCCGCCGGTCGGCTTACCGAACCAGGTGAGGTTCGCCATCGGCGCATGAACCCGAGCAGGTAGCCGGCAGGAACCCTGTCGTTCCCGCGCGCCCGGTTGAAGGCCAGGAAGCGGTCCCAGATCACCTGCGTGTCGACGTTCCAGCAGGGCAGGGCCCTTTTCGCAGCTTTGATCAACTCCGCCCAACAAGTCTGGAAGACGTTGGACGCTTCAGAAATAGTGATTTGTCCTAAAAAAATAGTTTTGTTATTTCTTTCTCTAGATAGTGATGTGTCGCCTGTGCCTGACGCAACATCCTGATCGCCGTCTTCAGTATCGAAGGCCGTGAAGCGAAACAGCCAGGGGGCGAATTTGCCGTTGGGCTTCTCGCGTATCAGCTCCAGCTCGGATGCCTCGAGTTCAGCCAGCAGCGCGGTCAGGTACTGGCGCGAGATGCCCATCTTGGACGCCAGGTCGGCGAGGGTGAAGGCGGCCGTCCCGCGCGGCAGCCCGTTGTAGCCCTCCTTCCACGCAATGGCGTCGAGGATGACGGTCGCCAGCTTGTGGGCGGAAACGGACAGCTCTGTCTGGGTGATCCGTCTCAGGATCAGGCCGGTCGTGGGTTCCATGGTTGGTGTCTCCTGTGAGAGACGACCCCATGCCGAGAGCAAACAACATTCTTGCCGGCAAAACAACTTTGCTGGTTGCGGCGGTTCGGACAGTGCGCTAGAAGATCCTTGTTCACGGGTTCTTCTAGCGCGGCGTCAGGCTTTTCGGTCTGGCGTCGTTTCCCTTTTTGGGTTCGGTGCACCGTCACAGGTGCAAGATGATTGGGTGCGGACCTGCCTCGGACAGGCCCGGGCAAGTTCAGTAGCGGACCTCTTCGAAACCGTAGTTCCCCTCATGATCCCGCCAGTCCACGAAGACCGAGCGGTAGCTGACCCAATTACAGTGCCCGGTGTCGGGCAGCTGTGAGGCGGGCGGGACCTGTGCGACACTCGACCGTGTCCATCGATAGTCACCCTGCACACCGTAGGAACCGAGGCGCGTGGCGTCGTAACGGTTGCAATCGCCATCCCGGTTTTCGCGTTGGCTGAACTGGATGTGAAAGACGCGGATGCTGCGGGCGAAGTCAAAGGCATCGCCCGAAATGTCGATGTCGGCCTGCTCGTCTGACTGGGCTTGGACCAGGGGCAGCGGAGCTTGCGACACGCTGACCTGAGGCGCCTCCCGGAAGGCGATGTCGTAAAGCCGTTCCATCGGCGAGAGGGGAGCAGGGGCGGTGAACGACACCCCCATCGGGCAACGCCAGATCTGCAAGGGTGGCTCGATCGGCCAGGGTGTGATCCTGCGGATGAAGACCGCACGCGCATGGGCACAGGGCGCCGATGCCGGCCAGCCGCCCGCGAGACAAAGCAAAATGGCACAGTCGACTTGGTAGGCTTGCGCCGGCTCGACCGAACCGACGAGGCTCGATACTGTGATGGCCGCAGCTGCTGCTGCGGTCCGGACCTTGTGATTCATGACGCCGACTCCAGCTATAATGGTGCGGCGATACAAAACAACACTAACGATAGCAAGCAGATTTGATCGCTGAAAACAGCGTTCGCTTCGGCAGAGCGTCGAAGGCGAGCGGCAAGGGATGGAATGGCATTCACCATTCTTGGAAAACTGGCTCTGATGCCTCGCCAAAGCCTTCGATAGGCAGCCGCGCTCTTGGTTTGGGTCGTGGCGAGGTTCGCCGCCCTGAACCTCGGTCCCCTAGCCGTTTCACAGTGGCGCGCGAAAGCCGTTGAAGGCCTTGCGGAGACGTCTACTGTCGCCGCCATGAAGAACCGGGATCACATGCGCGCCTTCTTGCGGCGCGCAGCGGCGCTTTTCGCCTTTATCGCCCTGCTCTGGGCGATCCAGGTCGTCAACTGGATCACCGGCTACGGGCTGAACCCGGCGTTCGGGCTGATCCCGCGGCACTTCGATGGGTTGGATGGTATCATCTTAATGCCCCTCCTGCATGGAAGCTTCGGGCACCTGATGGCCAATACGCCGCCGCTGCTGGTGATGGGTGGTCTTCTGGTGGCTACAACCACGCGGGCCTTGCTGCCGGTGAACGCTGTGGTGATCGGCCTCGGGGGAGGCCTCGTCTGGCTGTTCGGCAGCTCGGCCATCCATATCGGCGCGTCGGGACTGGTCTTCGGCTGGTTCGGTTTCCTCGTCGTGCGCGGCCTCGTGGATCGCTCGCTGATCACGTTGGGCGCGGCACTACTGGTCGGTGTCCTCTATGGCTCCATTCTCTGGGGCGTTCTTCCGGGCCAACCCGGCGTCTCGTGGGAGGCGCACCTCTTCGGTGCCATTGCGGGTGCGGCCGCTGCCTTCCTGGTCCGAACGCATGTCCATGCGCCGCGCCTCGGCGGCGTCGATCTGGACTAAGCGCCACAACTGACGTGCCCGGCCCAGTCCGGGCCTTCGCCGGGCTTACCATGGCTGCGGCGCGGCTTTACCGAAGCGGCCTTTCGTGGCACCGTTCAGCGTCGTCGGGCAGGTCGAAGGCCGCAGTGTGGACATGGACGAAACCGCTCTCGCGGTAGGGGCGCTTGCGGCGAGTGTAGCGCGCTGATCGCGGTGGTTGGATTTGGTGGATGGGCGCGCCTGTCGGACGATTGGGACCTTCTCAATCGGATGACAGGAGGTTTTCATGTCCGACCAGTATATTCCCGCCCTGCGCCGGCGGTTTCTCGAAGATATGCAGATCAAGGGGCTGCTGCCGAAGACGCAGACGATGTATCTGCGAGCGATGCGGGAGTTCACCCGGTTTCTGGGCCATTCGCCCGATACCGCGACCCCGGAGGAGCTGCGCGCGTTTCAGCTCGACATGAAGGAGCGCGGCATCGGCGCGCCGACCTTCAACAACCGGCTGACGGTTCTGAGCTTCTTCTTTGCAACGACGTGTCCGCGACCCGAGATGAAGCGGCATATGCGCTACCAGAGGGCGGCCAAGAAGATCCCCGTGGTGCTGAGCGCCGAGGAGGTTACGCGCATTCTTGAAGCCGCGCCGGGGCCCGGGCTCAGATACCGGGCGGCCTTCAGCGTGGCATATGGCGGCGGGCTGCGGGCGAGCGAGGTCACCCACCTGAAAGTCGGCGATATCGACAGCGACCGGATGCTGATCCGCATCGACCAGGGCAAGGGCCGCAAGGACCGCCATGTGATGCTGTCGCCGAGCCTGCTTGAACTTCTGCGCGAGTATTACCGCGAAGCCCGGCCCGCGGGCTGGCTCTTTCCTGGGCGCAACAGGATCGATCCGATCTCGACGAGGCAGTTCAACCGGGCCTTCGGGGTGGCCTGTGACTTTGCAGAGATCAGGAAGCAGGCGTCGCCCCACACTCTGCGACACAGCTTTGCCACCCATCTGCTGGAGGGCGGCACCGATATCCGGGTGATCCAGGTGCTGCTCGGGCACGCCAAACTGGAGACCACGACAATCTATACGAAGGTGGCGACCAAGACGATCCGGGACGTCACCAGCCCGCTTGATCTGCTGGTACGCAGAGAGGCCGGTCCAGGTTAAGCGCGGGTTCCGTGTCGCGTCCCAGACTGGAGGTCGCGGATATTTTCCGCGCCCATGGGGCTGCCTATCGCAGCGAGCACGCCGGACATCTGAACCTGCGGCAGCTCAAAGTGATGTCTGCGATCGAGAACTGCCGCACCGCCGCCCTCGGCGGGCATGTGTCGGCATGTACCAAGTGCGGTCACGAGCACGTCGCCTACAACTCGTGTCGCAATCGGCATTGCCCGAAGTGCCAGGGCGTGGCGTCACGGGACTGGATGCAGGCGCGCATCGAGGATCTGTTGCCGGTCGAGTATTTCCACGTGGTCTTCACGCTGCCGGCGCAGGTGGCCGATATCGCGCATCAAAACAAGGCGGCGGTCTATGGTTTGCTGTTCAAGGCGTCGGCCCAGACGCTTTTGACCATTGCCGCCGATCCGAAGCATCTCGGCGCCCGGATCGGCATGACCAGCGTGCTGCACACCTGGGGATCGGCGATGACCCACCATCCCCATGTGCATGTCGTCGTCCCGGGCGGTGGCTTGTCGCCTGATGGCACGAGATGGATCGATTGCCGCCCGGGGTTCTTCCTGCCAGTGAAGGTTCTGTCGAGGTTGTTCCGGCGATTGTTCCTTGAGGGGCTTATCCGATTGCACCGGACCGGCAAGCTGCGCTTCTTTGGGAAACTGGCGGGGCTTGCCGACCCGGATGCCTTCGCTGCCCATCTCGCCCCGCTGCGGAAGCTTGACTGGGTCGTCTATGCTAAACCACCCTTCGGCGGACCCGAAGCCGTGCTGTCCTACCTGAGCCGCTACACGCACCGCGTCGCGATCTCCAACCACCGCCTCGTCAGTGCCGATGCCGACACTGTGGCATTCCGCTGGAAAGACTACAGGATCAAGCGCGGCGACCGTATGAAGGTCATGCGCCTGCCCACGAGCGAGTTCATTCGCCGCTTCCTCAACCATGTCCTGCCATCAGGCTTCCACCGCATCCGCCACGCGGGCTTCTTGGCGAACGGCATCCGACGCGACAGGATCGAGAAGATCAGGCGTTTGCTCGATGCGGAGCCAAAGCCGGACGAGGCAACAAGTGAAGCCGTAACTGACGATCCCGCCGATCCGAACACGCATCAGCCCTGCCCGAAATGCGGTGGCGGCATGATCGTCATTGAGACCTTCACCCGCGGCCAAACACCAAAATCCCGCGCCCCGCCATGGAAGGATGCCGCATGATCCAACCGTCACACCTGGTTCCACCATCCATAGGCACCGGAGCAGTCGTTGCGGCCACTCCACCGAAACCCGAGTTGCAGCAAGCCCATGGCAACAGCAAAATGACGATCCGGCGGCATCGGTCCAGACAGATCACCTGGCCGACACGGATCGGCGTCGTCAGCTTCAAGCGTCATGGTATCGGCCAACCAAGCCTTGAGCCACTATCCCCATAGCACCGAAATCCGCCCGCGCTTTCCTCCTTGTCAGATTTGTCGCCGCTGCAGCTCGCGCTGACAGCAGCCACAAACCTTGGACAAAGCTGCCGTCGCCGCCAGTCGGTCAAGCGTCCGATTCAGAGGTCTTTCAGTCACGTGATCCAGCGTGTAGATCGCGCCAGTGCGGCGAATCTGCCCCATTGAGCGAGTGCGAGGCTTGTTCAATGGGGTAGGTTCATCATACGGGCAAGGATAAGGAATAAACAAAGGCTATTAGATGGCTTATGTGATTCACAGGGACATCTCGCTAATTGAGTGGCGTTATTCCTCTAGTCTTTCTGCGAGTTCAATTACGAAGGGCGATGGGTTGTTCGCGCTGTGAAGCATATGGATTTCCTCTTCAGCACGGGTGAAGCCGACATAGAAGAGGCGGCGCGCCTCTCTGGTTTCTCTTTCGTTCGGGTTCGGGCGAGGAATTCTGCCATCGTCCATGCCGAACATAACGACAAGCCTGAACTCGCGCCCTTTGGAGCTGTGCAAGGTTGTGAGGTTGATCCGATTATTCCCTTCGCCGTGGCCGCAGAATTGACCCAAGGTCATTTCTTCATTCGCACCACCGGGAGCTGTTTTAAGAATGAATGCGTCGAGCGTGTCGCTTTCATCTGCCAAGGTCCGTGACCCCGCGAACAACTCACGCAGTATCTCGTGCCGGACGCTCAATAGCCAATCATGTAGCGACATCGCGTTTTCTCGGTGTTCCCAAAGCAAGCGCATCAGCGCCCGTTGAAAGTCGAGGCGTGACTCTTCCGAAGTAAGCGATTCAGCGAATACGCGGCAGCCTTCATCGATCAGGCGTGAAAATCTAGGGTTTCCCGACTTCCATCCTTCACAGCACCACGTCCCGCATTGCTCAAGCCATCGCATCAGGCGACTAGATCGGGGGTAGATCGCGTTGCCATCGGCACGAATGGTTGCATAGCCGCGCGCCTGGGCTGCATTCGCAACGGCATCGCCAATCCAGGCAGCCGGATAGAGAATTGCAACTTCGCCAAGCCGAAGGTCGGGCAGACGAGCCATCGCATCGGGAATAAGAGTGTCGAAAACGTATCCGGCTTGCCCGTCATAGTTTCCGTTCACCGGATGAAAGAAAACTGTTCCTTCTTCAGCGCCCTCTGGGGCTTCGTAGTCTCTCTCTTCACCAAGAGCGTACTGCGAGGCAGTGACGATCTTTGACCCGCAGCGATAGTTCAGGCGCAGCCTGACGGTCTCGACGTCTTCCCTCTGCGAAAGGCGTTCAAGAAGGACAGGGTTTGCTCCGGTAAAACCGTATATGGACTGATCGACATCGCCGACCGCGAACAAGCGTATGCCCGTACTAAAGCACAAGCCCATCACCATCTGGTGCAGGGCGCTCCCAAGGTCTTGATACTCGTCGACAATCAAGACGGGGTACTTGGCCTTGATCGCGTCCTGAAGCCATTGATGTTCCCGCAACGCGCGCACGGACAGCAGGGGCATGTCGTCAAAATCGATCAGGCCTGCGCGGCGCAGCTCTTCTTCGTAAGCGACAACCAACTCAGCACACTTTGCGTCCTGTTCCCGGAAGGCTGCCGTATCGCGCTTCAAGTGCGAGCGGCGGTAACGATCCATCCGAAGACGCCAAAATCTATGCGGGTCTTCCCCGCGCGCTATGACACGATCATACGCACGCTCCAGTGCGCCGCGCTGTTCTTGGAGTGTGGCGACCTGGAAATCACCAGGTAGCCCCATGCCTGCAACCTTGGCGTAGGGCAGGATAATTTGCGTCAAAGAAAACGAGTGAACCGTGCCGATAAACACGCGCCCGCCTGGCTCGATGCCGAGCGCATCAAGCCGCTGTTCAAGTTCGCGCGCGCACTCATTGTTGTACGTGATGCAGGCTACGCCGCGTGGTTCTTGCACATCCTCGGATAAGATGCGCGCCAGCTTAGTCGTAAGTGTCTTCGTCTTGCCACTGCCTGGTCCTGCGATGACAACACAGTGGCCTTCAGACTCGTAGGCAGCCCACTGGCCGGAGTTCGGGCGCAACTCTTCAGCAGCTTTGAGATAGAGGCGGCGATCAGACACGTTCGGCCACGTACTTGATCGCATCCTTAATGTAGTCGGGCGCTTCTATGCCGTCGATGTATGACAGCATCCGTTGCGCAAAGCGGCCTTTGCCAATCGTGTCGATCATCTTCAGCAGCAAGGCGGGATCGAGTTCTTCGGGATCGGCCTCCCAGTTGTCGATATGCTCCTTGCGCGCCGCGCTAAACGGATACTCCCTGAGAACCGCGATAATGGCCGCCGCAAAACCATCATCAAACAGGTCTACTTCAAGCGTCCTGCTATTCGTGTAGATGCCGTAGGCCTCGCAGCGCTCTGCAAAGTCGTCGTGATCCGCGATAGCATCAAGCTCTTCGATCAGCGCTGTCGGTTCTGTCCCCGTGCGCTGTGTCTCGATGTCTTTAACAAGCCGCAAGGAGCGGTTGCGGCCAAGAGGCTTTTTACCTTGAATAGGATCCCAATCGGTAATCACGGCGAAGGGGATACCAAGGCCGACTAGGAACTTGGCGTACGGCCGAAAATTCGTACCAGCGACCGAACATACCGTGATGCCCATTTCATCCAGCACGTAACCAAGCCCTTCAGCAAAGGCAGGCACAAGAAACCGCTCCGCGTCCCCCTCGACTAGCAGCACGCCTCGCGCGAACAAGATTTCGGCGCGCGTTACGTCCAAGTACCGAGCGATGTCGTCAACTTCATCATCTTCAAGGTTGATCGCCTCTGCCGCATAGCCCTTTGTTCCCGCATCCCCTTCGTCCTTCAGCAACACGACAGAACGCAACGGTGCAACGCTTGCGATATGCGGGGAGTGGGTCGTTACCAACATGGTGAGCGGCGCGCCAGCTTCCTGTGCCTCGGTAAACACGTGGCGATACACTGATCGTTGAAGATGCGGGTGCAGGTGCGCTTCTGGCTCTTCAATGGCCAAGAAAGTGTGATCGCGGTGGTTTTCTTCGATCAGTCGCCGCAATTCGAGTGATTTCAGCGTCAGGAATACAAGATTGGCCGACCCGAGGCTGGCATCGCTAATGCCACGCGCGCCCTCATCAATTAGCAGGCGGACGGATCGGTACAGGCGCGCAGGATCAGTGGGGCTGAACCCGAGCGTGGGATGAATGTCCTGTTTCTGACCGCTCATCTCTTGGAACAAGTCAGCGATATTCTTTTCAAGCGTCGATACTTCGTCGAACTGAGTAATCTTTGCCGTGGCTTCTTCGATTGCCTCGCTGATTTCTTTCAGTGAATCGGTATCCACGCTCTTAAAGGCTTCTTCGATCAGCGGGCGAAGTGGGGAGCGCTGCCAAACCGACAAGTCGGCTTCGGCATCGCGCAAGGCTGGCAGAACATCCATCGTGATCCGCCGCCGAAGCTTATGCCCGAACTGCTTGGCCTCGCTCTCACCTCCATAGCAGATGAACTCGTAGTCTTCCGCCGAGGTGGGATCATCTTCCAGGTCAGCAAGAGGGCGAAGCTCGTAGGTCAGGCGAACGGTTTCAGGATCATCGTCAAGCCTGAAATCCGTCAGTATCGCGAGGATGTCCTCGTCATCCTCAAATCCCTTAATTTCCACACTGACCAAGATGCTGTCGTCTTTTGTCAGCTCGTCCAAGCCGTCCCAGAAGTCCGACAACCCAAGCTGCCGCGCGCTGTCAGGCATCGCCGGATCGAAAACGAGGCGCAGAGCGTGCAGAAGGTTGCTCTTGCCGACGCGGTTTTCCCCTACGACCACGAGATTCCCGCCAACGCTGACGTCAAAATCGGCGAAGTTTCTGAAGTTCTTTATCTGGATGCGTGAAAGATGCACTGACGCCCTCGAATTCTTACTATTTTCAAATATCTAACGCTATCAGCTCAGGCTTTCCGGATCGAGAAAAACCTGAGCTGTGGCTTAGTTCCCGTTCATCCCTTGGTCGCCGCTTGTCAGCAGGACGCGCTTCCAGAAGGTTTCGCGGGCTATCTTCAAATCGTCAAGCGTGCGGGCGGTGCGTTGTTCGAGCAGGGAAAATGGAAATGCTCATGACAATAGGGTACAAGCCTTGCTCACGCACGAGCCTGGTCAGCTCAACGTTACCGCCGTGTTCAGTATCGATGTACTGACGCCAGCGCGACCAGGTGCCGAGGTCGCCATAAGCCGAGCCGATATGGCGTCGGCCTGTGTGAATGTCCGTGGTCAGATACACCCCTTTATTGTCTTCCAGCTTCGCCCGCCAATCCAGACATGACGTCTGCTTTGCTTCAAAATGCGATTTGATCTCTCGGCTGCAGCTAATGACGGTTTTCCCGCCCATCGCGACGAACTCATCACCTCAACCCCAGCCTCTCAGCCAACCCTTCAAACTCCGGTGCCTCCGCGTAGAGTTTCTCGAACTCACGTCGCGCTTGGGCCTTGCGACCCACGCGTTCGTAAAGCTCAGCGCGGTCATGACGGATCTGGTGGAGTAGACGATCGGGGCGGTCCTTGCGGCGGCGGCCAGCGCGGGTGAGTACGTCGATGGCAGCGTCAGGCAGGCTGCGAGCCGCTAGCGCCCGAGCCCGGTAGAGCAAAATTCCCGTATCGATCGGCGTCTCGTTCTGGGCGGCGACGGTCAAATCGATCACCCTGTCCATCAGGTTGTGATCTTGGGGCGTGTCGAGTGCGATCTGGACGAAGGACAAGAGAACCACGGGATCCTCCGGCGCTATGACCAGCAGTCGCTCGAGATGCTGCGCCGCGCCTTCGGCGTCCCCGCTTGCCTCGCACAGTTCCACCAGCGCAAGCCGTGTGCCGCGTTCGGTGGGGGAGATATGCGCAAAGATGCCCTTGGCGATCGGCAGGGTGCTTTGCGGCGAGAGATCATATTTCGTGAACAGCGCGCCGAGCCTATCGCCCGCCGCAAGCGCGATTTCCAGATGCCCGCGCGCCCGTGCAAATGCCTCCCGCTTCAGGCACATCATGCCGGCCATCCAGGCGGCGTCGGGCAGATCGCTCGCAGCTTCCAGCTGGGACAGCGCCTCATCCTCATCGCCGTCGTTGAGCGCGCGCAGTCCGTCCACCAGTGCTTTTTCCTCGGGTGGGGTAACGAGCCTTCGGAAAAACCCGAGGGACAGCTTGTCCCGCGTTGGGGTGGCTGAACGCGCGCCATTGCGGTCCTGGATGGTGTAGAAGAGGCCCGTGCCCGGGAGGCCGACTGTGGCGCGGTTTCCACGGGGGCTGACGGTGTATTTGGCACCGCGCGGTCCGAACGACAGAGAAGCCGTCGATTTCGAGAGGTTCAGCGTCACCCCGCGCGCAAGACGGATACGTTGCCAGAAACGCAAAGACACGGGGTGTAAATCCTTTCAGTAAATTGGCCGGATACGAACTCTGATTGAACCGCATCGCGGCCGCACAGGCAACCGATGCGTGGGGGCCTTGGACAGGATCGAAACCGAACATGCTCCAACAAAATCATCAATGTATCATCGGCATAGAAGCAAAGGCGCTCAGTGCCAGCGGGAATGGGGCTACTCGACAGCCTCGATGAGCCGCCCATATTCTTCGCTCACTTCCCTGGCTTCGACAAAGGCCCGCGCGCGCTCCTCGTCCAGGCAACGGAAGTAGTCTTGAACATCGGCGATGTAGGCCTCGAAATCCCCCCGGATCAGATCCGCGTAGGTCCGCATGTCCTCTTGAGACTGGGGAAGAAACGGTCGCCCGGGGGAAATGCAGGCAGCAGCCGGACCGGCCGCTCCAACGCCCAGGATCAGCAGCATCAAGGTTATATTGCGCGCACAGTTTATGTGCAGGGCAAAACTCCTTTGCCGCCTTTAAGATTGTCGATCTGTCGGGTATCACTCTTATCGAAGCAAGGTGATCTTCGTCAAGTCGATATTATTGTCTTGCTAACGTTTATGTTGTCTTGTATCGCCCACGGTGTTTCGAACCCGTGGGACCGGTACTGCACCTCAGGCAGGAAAGGACCCAAGGGAAGGCCATGATAGAAGAAGCACCGAATGTGGTTACAGAAGACGGATTGCGCGGCCTGCTGGCCGAACACTACCTCATCGAGGTGGTCTGCAAGGAAGGCGCCGAGAAGCGCCACAACAGTTGGTACGGCACATGGGTCATCCGTGCCGTTGCTGAGGACGGGCGTGACGACAAGATGCTCGTCACGAGCCGTAGCTATCTCAAGGTTCGCGAGTTCAAGACGATTGTCGGTCTTGTCAGTTTCCTTGCCGACATGGGCTGCAAGACTGCCAACATCCCGCTCGTCGAAGGCATCCGCGAGCGCCATGCAGCACCCGGGCGCACGCCCGAGCCACGAACCGGTCCGGTTCTGGTCAAGGACAACTGACCGCGCGTTTGCGCTCGTCGTTGCATTGGGTACAGGTGTTTGTTCCGCACCCCCGGCCCTTGCCGACGGTTTCATCTTCCAAGTCAGTCCCGATGGCCGACTGATCGACACAACTGATACCACGAGCACCTTGCGCTCGTTCACCGGCGACGATGATGCCCAGACTGGGCCCCTTCCAGATCGCCTATTTCTCTTTGCAGCACCGCAGTCCCATGGGGATGATGATCCCCTGAGCGATGTCACGGCTGCCGCAATGGTAGCCCCGCGCGCCATCCGCGCCGCCCCCGAAATCCTCCACGCCATCGAGACCACGGCGCTGCGTTACGGCAGCCATGACGCTTTGCGTCAGGCAGGTCTGTCGGTCACCGATTGGGCGCTGTTCTACCGCGCCAATATCGAGGTCGAGAGCGCCTACAACCCGCGCGCCTTGAGCCCGGTCGGGGCCATTGGGCTCGGCCAACTGATGCCCGACACCGCGCGCGATCTGGGCGTCGATCCCCATGACATCGCGCAGAACCTCGACGGCTCGGCGCGATACCTGTTGATGATGCTCGAGCAGTTCGGCGATCCCGCGCTGGCGCTCGCGGCTTACAATGCTGGCCCTCATGCGGTCACCCGCCATGGCGGCATTCCCCCTTTTCGAGAAACCCAAGGCCATGTGGCCCGTGTGACAGCCGTGTTCCAGCGGCTGAGAGGAGACCTGTCGTGACGTCCAAATCTTCCCTTGTCGCGCTCGGCGCGATGGCCCTCATCGTGCTGGCGGGCCCCGCTCTGGCCCAAAGCATTGACCTCTCGCCCGTGCAGACCCTGCTTCAGGGCATCGTCGATGCGATCACCGGTCCTTTGGGCATCGTGATCGGCACGCTCGCGCTTATCGGCGTGTTTCTCTCGTGGCTCTTCGGCATCCTCGATTTCCGCCAGGCGCTCTGGGTCGTGGTCGCAATCGCGGGCATCGCCGCAGCACCCACTATCGTCGCTGCCATCTGGACGACCTGAGAAGCACCCATGTCCGACCAGTCCCGCGTGTTCATCGGCCTTCTCAGGCCGCCCAAGCTGATGGGCTTGCCGATCATGTATGCCATGGTCTGGCTCTTCGGCTCGACGCTGCTGTTCCTCTGGGTGCAGAGCTGGATTGTGGCCGTGGGCGCAGGACTGGCCTGGCCTGCGCTCTGGAAAGCTGCGGATTGGGATCCGAACTTCCTCGATGTCATGGTGATCACCTTGCAAGAAACCCCGCCCACGGTGAACCGCAAGCTCCATGGGGGCGACAGCTATGCCCCGTGATGGAATTGCCGATGATGTGGCCGACGCCCTCGATCCGCTGACTGCGCTACCCGCATGGGTCAAGGGCGAAAAACGGCTCTCGTCCATGCTGCCCTATGTGAGCCTCGTCACCGACCGGACGATCCGGACGCGGGGCAACGAGTTGATGCAATGCATCCGGCTTGAAGGGGTGAACAGCACCACGAGCGAGGATATCCATCTCGACCGGATCGGCGGGCTCCTGGCAGGCATCGTTGCGCAGGTGGGGACCGAGTTTTCCTTCTACCTGCACAAGGTCTCGAAAGCGGTCGACGTGACCCTCCCACCAATCCCGGGCGAGGGGTTCGCGGCCGCCGTCGATCAGCGCTGGCGCGCGCATCTGGGTCAGGCGGGCCTGCGCGACAAGACACTGACCCTGACGGTCCTGAAGCGCCCCGAGGCGGGCAGTCGCCTGCCGTTTGGTCTAGGGACTTCGCGCACTCGGCATGCCGCAGACACGACCCGGCGCCTGCGCAAGCTCGACGAGGTGGTGGGGTTTCTGCTGTCGTCTTTCGATGAGCTGAAGCCCCGCCTGCTTGCAGCCAGCACTGGCGAGCTTCTGGGCTTCCTCGGATCTCTGAACACTGGCGAGGAGCATCCGCTCTTCCCGCGGTCGCGCCTGGGCGTGATCGCAGAGGATGTCGCCAATACCCGCGTCACCTTCCGCGGCACGACCATCGCGCTCTCCGACGGTGCCGTAGGCGACAAACTCGGCGCAATCTTCGCGGTGAAGAACTACCCTGCCAAGACCGACAGCCTGATGCTCGACGAGCTGAACCTGCCCGTCGACATGGTGGTCACCCACTCCTTCGTGCCGATCAACGCCAACATCATGGGAGGCCGGATCAAGCGGCAGCTGCGGCTTATGCAGGCCGCCAATGACGGAGCCGTCAGTCTCGCCCAGGAACTGGAACTCGCGCAAGACGATCTGGAATCGAAACGCCTGATCTTTGGCGAGCATCACATGACGGTGGCCGTCTATGCGCGCAGCCAGGCCGCTCTCGACGATATCGCGGCCGAGATCCGCAACATCTCTGCCACCTCCGGGATCAACCTGATTTCGGAGGCCTTTGGGGCGCGGGCGCATTTCATGGCGCAGCATCCAGGCAACACCGGCGCGCGCAGCCGAAAGGCCGCGATCACGAACCACAACTTCGCCGATCTCGCCACCTTCCACCGCACACCGCTTGGCAAGACGGGGCGCGAGGTGCCGTGGGGCGTGCCGATCGCGCTTTTCCCGACACCCGAGCGCAGCGGCTTCCGCTTCAACTTCCACGAACAGGGCGCGCCGGATCGCGAGCCTACGGGTGGCCACACCCTGATCCTCGGCCGCCCCGGCTCCGGCAAATCCGTGTTGGCGGCTTTCCTGATGACCATGGCCCGGCGCGCAGGCGCGCGGCTCTTCGTCTTCGACTATCGCGCTGGCATGGAGATGGCCGTCCGCGCGCTTGGCGGCAGCTATTCGACGGTGCGGGCGGGGCGCCCCACCGGGCTGAACCCCCTGCAGACCGAGATCGACGCGCGCGGTCAGGCCTGGCTGGCCGACTGGCTCGCAAGCCTCCTCGAGCGCCGGGACCGGCCTCTGACCCCGGTGCAGACCAATCGTCTGCAGGAGGTCGTGCGCCAGAACGCCAGCGCCGGAAATGCAGGGCTTCGGAACTGGTCGGATTTCGCCTCGCTGCTGGTCTCGACCGATGACGAGGGCGATCTCTTCGAGCGGATGCAGGAATGGACGGCCGAGGGTCGCTACGGCTGGATCTTCGGGGCCAATGCCGAGGACAGTTTCAGCATCGATGGAGACGTCGCGGGCTTTGACCTCACCGGCATCCTCGATTCCGAGAGCGAGCGGGAACGCATGGCGGTCCTCTCCTACCTCTTCCGCCGGGTCGAGCGCGTGATCGAAGACCGCAAGCCCACGATCATCGTCATCGACGAGGCTTGGAAGGCGCTCGACAATGCGTATTTCGCGGAGCGGCTGTCGAACTGGCTGGTGACAGCGCGCAAACAGAACGCCGTCGTCGTGATGATGACCCAGTATGCCAGTCAGCTTGAGCGGACCCGGACCGGAAAGACCATCGTGGAAGCCGTACCGACGCAAGTTCTCCTGCCCAACATCCGCGCTTCGGCCGCCGACTACGCAATGCTCGGCCTCAGCGACAAGGAACTCGACGTGCTTCTGGGCGTCGGCTCCGCCTCGCGCCTCGCGCTCGTGCGCGATGACCGGGGTTCGGTGGTGATCGACGCCGATCTCAGCGCCCTTGGCCCCCTCGTGACCATCCTCGGCGGCATGGAGAAGGGCGAGGCTCTTGTCGGCCCCGACTACCGTGACCGCCCTGATTTCTGGAGAGTGACATGACCCGTACCATCACCCGCAGCGTCGTGCTGCTTGGCCTCGGCCTGACCCTGACAGCCTGTGCGCAGCACAATCCCGCGCAGGCCAACTGCTTCAACTTCCGCGATGCGCCCACGCAGGCGGGACCCGCCACGACCACGATCTCGACCATGGGGGCGGAAGTCACGCGGCGCGACACGGCCTGCGATTTCGTGATGCTGGGGGCGGGTGGCTGAGCCGATGCGGACCTGGCTCCCCCTCTCGATGATCGGCCTTGCGCTGGCTGGTCCCAGCGTCGGGCCAGCGGTTGCCCAGGGCGTGCCGACTTTTGATCTACGCCTTTTCGCAGAGCGGCAGGCAATCCTCGAGCAGACCGACCGCGATCTGGCGCTGCAGCAGGACCGGCTCAGCCGGGAGGAGGAACTGGCCGAGATCGAGCGCCAGCAACTCGCCTCGCTAGAGGGGCTGATGGATGCCATGTCCCTCGGCTCCGGCGATGTCGCAGGCACAGTCGCCGGGCTCGAGGCGGGGCAGGAGGCCGCAGGCGGCGTCGAAAGTGCGGCGGCGAGCCTCTATGCGCCCGATGACAACAACCCGGCTGCCGCCCGGATGTTCGGAGATGCCCGGGAGGGGATCGAAGAGCTGATCATCCGCGCGGCCCGCCACACCCACAGTCTGCCTGGCGTGAGCCGTGCTGGCCTGTCGCTGGTCCAGTGGCGCTGCCTTCTGCAGGCGCTGATCTGGCAAGAGAGCCGCTTTCAGATCGGGGCCCGCTCCCCCGTTGGGGCCTTCGGCCTCACGCAAATCATGCCCGGCACGGCGGGCGATCTCGGAATCTATCCGGCCTATTACGACGATCCCTGGCTGCAGGTCACCGGCGGCGCGCGGTA
The DNA here is from genome assembly GCF_001517585.1 of Roseibaca calidilacus. Classification (NCBI taxonomy): domain Bacteria; kingdom Pseudomonadati; phylum Pseudomonadota; class Alphaproteobacteria; order Rhodobacterales; family Paracoccaceae; genus Roseinatronobacter; species Roseibaca calidilacus. The sequence continues at coordinate 95,871 of NZ_FBYC01000002.1, forward strand.
CCTCGCGCAGATGCTGAATATGTTCGATGGCAACATCATCCACGCGCTCGCCGCTTACAACGCAGGCCCGGGCAACGTTCAGAACTACGGCGGCGTCCCGCCCTTTGCGGAAACCCAGCATTACGTCGTGGTGATCCCGCAGCAATACAACAGCTACCTCGCCGCCGTGGGCGGCATCGATGCGCTCGGCACCATCGACCCTGTCCTTCTGGCGAACGCGAGCTTCAGCCTTTCGGCCCATGGGGCAGGCGTCTATGGGGATTATTCGCTGGTCTCGGTCCGCGCAGCTGCCCTGCGTGTTCAGGACATCATCACCCGCATTGGCGAGACCGAAGACCTGCACGAGGCCATCGCAGTCAACACCTATGCGCGCGCCGAGCTGGCCCGATTGGTCGCGATCCGGACCCGGATCAAGGCCGCTCACACCCAACCGCTGAGCGAGGAGCAACTCGCCATGGCCGCGGCCCAAGCCGCCGAGCGGCAATACATGGATTTCACCCAGGAGACATTGCGATGATCCGGCGCTTGCGCATTTCCCTCATCACCACCGCCGCGACGCTCGCGCTGGCCACTGCCCTCGCGGGCCCTGTCACCGCGCAAGGCGTGCCCACGGTCGACACCCAGAACATCGCCCAGGAAATCCGCCAGCTTCAGCAGATGCTGCAGGATTTCGGGATCCAGACCGATCTTCTGGACAATGCGCTGGCACAGCTCGAGACGCTGCAAGGCCAGCTCGATCAGCTGAACGAGATGTATGCCTCGCTCACCGGGCCGCGCAGTATCCTCGGTCTCGCCATGGGCGGCGATCTCGACAACCTGTTGCAAGCCAATTTCGAAGACATCCCAGGCCTGATCCGCGGCATCCAGGCCGGCGATTGGTCGAGCCTGATCGGCCTAACGCGGGGCCCCTGCGCACCCAGATGGAACAGGCGCTGGCCAGTGCGGGCTTCGATGAGGATTCACTCCGCGAGATCGCCACCAGCGGCAATCCGGGCGCAGAAGGTGTTGCGACCCGCGCCACGACCGGCGCCGTGATGTCGGCCGCAGCCCAGACAGCCACGCCGAGGCGGCCAATCGCTGCAGCGCGTCGAGCAACTCGTCTCCCTGATCCCGGACATGGAAGACCTGAAGGCGTCGATGGACCACAACACCCGCGTCACGGCGGAACTCGCGATCGCCATGACGCGGATGTGGAACTCGAAGCGATCCAAACCCTCGGCGCGGGCAATGCGGGCGTGGTGGATGCCGCCACCGTCGCCGAAGAGCGCCGTTACATGGACTTCACCCTGCCGAGCCTCGCGCCATGAGCAAGGCTCCAGATATGACGGCAGGCATGAGCACGCGCGAACTCGTTGAGGAGGAACTGATCCATGGCGCACTGCGCAGGGAGCAGCTCTGGCGGATGATCGGCCTTGGCGGGGCAGGCTTTGGCGTTTTTGGCTGCCTTGCGGCCGCTGCTGTCGCCCTGATGGTCGAGACACCGCCGCCGGTCGTCGTGCCCTATGATCCCGCGACTGGTCTCGCTCTGCCGAACGCCACGGTTGAGACGGTCTCGCTTGCCGAACGCCCGGCCATTATCGAGGCGCAGATCTACCGTTACATCCTTGACCGCGAGGCCTACAACCAGCTCGACAACGACCTGCGCGTGCGCCGCGTGCTGGCGCAATCCACCGGGGCGGCCGAGGCCAGCATGCGCGCCATGTGTCCTCCGGGCAGGAAAGCTATCCGCCGACCCGCTACGGCCCCGCGGCAGAGATGGCCGTCGAGATCGCCTCGATCACGCTGATCGGTGACAACCGCGCCCAGGTCCGCCTCAGAAAGCGCCTGACCAGCCCGCAGGGCGCGCAGGACGGATCCTTCACCGCAACATTGATGTTCGCTTTTCAGCCCGAACGGACCCGCTCGATCGACGACGTCTGGCAAAACCCTTCGGCTTCACCGTTACCCAATATGCCATCCGATCGGACCGTTCCGAATGACTTCTGTTCCAGTTCTCACACCCGTTCACGCCCTTCTGGTCGCCGGTGCGCTGGCGCTCATGGCGCCC